>URER01000016.1 GCA_900547005.1 uncultured Prevotella sp. | reverse complement strand
AAGGCTCTATGCCTTGCATGACTGTCGCATCACTCGAAATGTCGGATGAACCAAATTTATTTCCCAGCTAAGGCAAATGGCAGAATAGTTGGATAAAGTTTGCTGAAACGGGGAAATAGCAGTACCTTTGCACCGCATTCTCGGATGTGTATTATCAGGAAACAGACATCGACGGCAGTGGCTTGTGTGGCCTTGCGCAATAAAGGAACGCCGTGGATTGTCTTATTATCAAACAACAAAACGTTGAAAAGAAATGACTCACAACTTATTAAAAGGTAAGCGCGGTATCATCTTCGGCGCGCTCAACGAGGAATCCATCGCATGGAAAGTGGCCGTGAAGGCTGTTGAGGAGGGGGCTACAATAACCCTGAGCAATACTCCGATGGCGTTGCGTATGGGTGAGCTGGACGCTCTGTCCAAGCAGCTTAACGCTCCGATTATACCGGCAGACGCAACAAGCGTGGAGGATTTGGAAAAGGTATTCAAGGATTCTGTGGAACTGCTCGGCGGTAAAATCGACTTCGTGCTCCACTCTATCGGCATGAGTCCGAACGTGCGCAAGCATCGCACATACGATGATTTGGATTATAATTATCTGCAAAAGACGCTCGACATCTCGGCTATTTCTTTCCATAAGATGCTTCAGGTGGCAAAGAAGCAGGACGCAATAGCAGAATATGGCTCGGTGATTGCGCTGACATACGTGGCTTCTCAACGTACGTTCTTCGGATATAATGACATGGCTGACGCCAAGAGTATGCTGGAGAGCATCGCACGCAGCTTCGGTTACATCTACGGTCGCGAGAAGCACGTGCGCGTGAACACTATCTCACAGTCGCCTACTCCGACTACGGCAGGCAAGGGAATCAAGGACATGGACAACCTGATGGACTTCGCAAGCAAGATGTCGCCGCTCGGAAACGCGTCGGCTGAGGAGTGCGCAAACTATTGTGTGATGATGTTCTCTGACTTCACTCGCAAGGTGACGATGCAGAACCTCTTCCACGACGGAGGTTTCTCGTCGATGGGTATGAGTCTTCGAGCCATGAACCAGTACGCTAAAGACCTCACTCCTTACGAGGATGAAAACGGTAAAGTGATTTACGGATAATACTAAAGGACTGCAAATAGCAGTCGAAAGATATTGGAGTACCGCCTCAGGACTCTCATTTGAGTCTTGGGGCGGTGCTTTTTTATTGCTTACTCCAAGCCTGTTTCAGTTTGTTCAACATTACTTTTTAGCACTTACAAACTTGAATGTCTTTCTTTCCATACCGAATGTGCATGACAGGTGATACTCGGCATTAAGCGTGCCGCAATTCATATAATAATCCTATGCTAAGGATTAGTTCAACGAATTCACATCATTAAAATTCTAATACGAAAAAAGGTCTCCGCCCTTTCGGACGAAGACCTTTCTTAAACTATTGTAAGTAAAAACTTATTCAGCCTTTGCTTCCTCTGCTGCAGGTGCTTCTGTTTCAGTTGCTACTTCTGCTACCGGAGCTTCTGCCTTAGGAGCTGCCTTGCGGCTACGACGAGTCTTCTTGGCTGCTGCCTTAGGAGTCTTAGCCATATTCTCATCGAAGTCTACAAGCTCAATGAAAGCTGTTGGAGCTGCGTCACCCAAACGATGACCGAGCTTGATGATACGAGTGTAACCACCCGGACGGTCGCCAACCTTCTCTGCTACTACCTTGAACAACTCGGTAACAGCATACTTGTTCTGAAGATAACGGAAAACAACACGACGTGAATTCGTTGTATCTTCCTTAGAACGGGTAATCAACGGCTCAACATATTTCTTAAGAGCCTTAGCCTTTGCAAGGGTCGTAGTGATTCTTTTGTGCATAATCAACGAGATTGCCATGTTTGCAAGCATAGCACGACGATGATCCGCAGTACGACCCAAATGGTTGAATTTCTTATTGTGTCTCATTTTGTTTTTTACTTTTTATCGGAAAGGGATTATTCCTTATCCAGTTTGTATTTTGAAATATCAGTTCCAAACGACAGATTCAGACTCTCGAGCAAATCATCAAGCTCTGAAAGCGATTTCTTACCGAAGTTGCGGAACTTCAAGAGGTCGGTCTTATTATACTGTACCAAATCACCGAGTGTTTCAACATCTGCAGCCTTGAGACAGTTAAGAGCACGAACGCTGAGGTTCATGTCGATAAGACGTGTCTTAAGCAATTGGCGCATATGCAATACTTCCTCGTCGAATTCCTGATTACCATCCTGCTCAGGATTCTCAAGAGTGATCTTCTCATCTGAGAACAGCATGAAATGATAAATCAAAATCTTCGCAGCCTCTTTAAGCGCATCTTTCGGATGTATGGAACCATCTGTTGTAACCTCGAGTATCAGCTTGTCGTAGTCGGTCTTCTGTTCAACACGATACGGCTCAACTGCATACTTTACATTACGTATTGGGGTGTAGATTGAATCAATCGGGAGTACGTTAATGTCTGTGCAGAATTCCCTGTTCTCATCAGCAGGAACGTAACCACGTCCTTTGTTAATAGTAAGGTCTATCTGCATAGAAGCTTTGACATCTAAATGACAAATCACTAAATCAGGATTTAACACTTCAAATCCAGTCAGATACTTACCGATATCACCAGCCTTGAATTCTGTTGAATTCTCAACGGTGATACAAACTTTCTCGTTCTCGAATTCTTCTACTACTTGCTTGAATCGAACTTGTTTGAGATTCAAAATAATGTTGGTTACATCTTCCTTTACACCAGGTACTGAAGAGAACTCGTGCTCAACACCGGAAATCTTGATGGTGTTGATAGCGTAGCCCTCAAGCGATGAAAGGAGAATGCGACGCAAAGAGTTACCGATGGTAACACCAAAGCCAGGCTCCAAAGGACGGAACTCAAACTTTCCGAACTTATCGGATGCCTCCAACATTACAACCTTATCGGGTTTTTGAAATGCTAATATCGCCATTAATTTAATGATTTATTTAGAGTACAACTCAACGATTAACTGTTCCTTTATATTCTCAGGGATGTCGGCACGTTCCGGCTTGTGAAGGAACTTTCCGCTCTTTGTATTTGCATCCCACTCTATCCAAGGATATTTGCTATGGTTAAAACCTGCCAAAGCAGCCTCGATAACTTCAAGAGACTTTGCTTTCTCGCGAACACCGACAACCTGTCCTGGTTTAACAGAGTAAGAAGGAATATTCACTACCTGTCCGTCAACAACAATGTGCTTGTGGCCTACAAGCTGACGAGCTGCTGCACGTGTAGGAGCGATACCCATACGGAACACAACATTATCAAGACGGCTCTCAAGGTTCTGAAGAAGAACCTCACCTGTAATACCATCTGCCTTAGCTGCCTTCTCAAACATATTACGGAACTGACGCTCAAGAACACCGTATGTGTACTTAGCCTTCTGCTTCTCTGCCAACATGACTCCGTACTCAGACATTTTTCTGCGACGGTTATTGCCATGCTGTCCAGGAGGGAAGTTCCTCTTGGACAAAACTTTGTCTGCACCGAAGATAGCTTCTCCAAATCGGCGCGCAATTTTTGATTTCGGACCTATATATCTTGCCATAATATTGAAATATTCTTTTATTTAACTGATTGACCTTCTCAAATAGGAAAGCCTATCACATTATATTAATGATTATACGCGGCGACGCTTTGGAGGACGACATCCGTTATGTGGTAATGGAGTAACGTCAACAATTTCTGTTACCTCAATACCAGCTCCATGCACGGCACGAATAGCGCTCTCACGACCATTACCCGGACCCTTTACGAAAGCTTTTACTTTACGAAGTCCAAGATCAAAAGCCACTTTTGCGCAATCCTCTGCTGCCATCTGTGCAGCGTATGGAGTATTCTTCTTTGAGCCACGGAATCCCATCTTACCAGCAGAAGACCAAGAGATAACCTGTCCTTCGTTATTTGCCAAAGATACGATGATATTATTAAAAGAGCTATGCACGTGCAACTGACCCAGTGCATCAACTCTCACATTTCTTTTCTTAGATGTTGTTGCTTTCTTTGCCATAATTAATTTCCTCCTTAAAATTACTTAGTAGCCTTCTTCTTATTAGCAACAGTCTTCTTCTTTCCCTTACGAGTACGAGCATTGTTCTTTGTGCTCTGGCCACGGACCGGAAGACCATTACGATGTCTAACTCCACGATAGCAACCAATATCCATCAGTCGCTTGATATTCATCTGGATCTCTGAACGGAGATCACCTTCTACCTTGAATTCAGCGCCGATAATTTCACGGATTTTAGCTGCCTGATCGTCTGTCCAATCGCAGACCTTCAGGTCACGGCTCACGCCGGCCTTATCCAATATCTTTGCTGAACTACTTCGACCTATACCATAGATATAAGTCAATGCGATTTCGCCACGCTTATTCTGGGGCAAATCTACTCCAACAATTCTTATTGCCATTGTTAATTAATTGATAAATAATAATTTAATTGTACAAATTCTGCTAAAAAGCACGCAAAGGTAAGAATAATTTCTCTTAAACTTATCTTTTTACGCTTATTTAACATTAACCCTGACGCATTTTGTACTTAGGGTTCTTCTTGTTGATAACGAACAAACGACCTTTACGACGAACGATTTTGCAGTCGGGTGTACGTTTCTTTAAAGATGCTCTTGTCTTCATATTCTATAATAAATTTATTTATATCTGAAAACTATTCTGCCTTTTGTAAGGTCATAAGGACTCATCTCCACCTTTACCTTATCGCCTGGCAATATCTTGATATAGTGCATTCTCATCTTACCTGAAATATGCGCTGTAATATCAACACCATTCTCCAATTCTACACGAAACATCGCATTGGAAAGTGCTTCCATTATAGTTCCATCTTGCTCTATCGCAGCTTGCTTTGCCATAATCAAAAATTTTGTCCCTCTAAATGTTCTATTTCTTCAAACGAAGATAAAATCTCAGCTTGTCCTCTACGTATCGCTATTGTATGCTCAAAATGAGCAGCAGGTTTTCCGTCACGAGTACATATCGTCCAGCGGTCCGGCTTCATGTATATCGCTCTATTGCCCAAAGTTATCATCGGTTCTATCGCAATACACATCCCCGCCTTTAACATAACACCGTTACCACGCCTGCCATAGTTAGGAACATAAGGATCTTCATGCATTTCACGACCGATGCCATGGCCGGTAAGCTCTCTTACAACTCCATAGCCATAGTTTTCACAATAGCCCTGAACCGCATATCCTATATCACCTATATGATTCCCAGCCTTTGCAACTTCTATACCTTTATAAAGTGATTCTTTAGTTGCTTTTAACAATGTCAAAACCTCCTCAGATACCTCACCTACACAAAACGTATAGCAACTGTCTCCATTAAAACCTTCCAACAATGTACCACAGTCTACAGAGATAATATCTCCATCTTTTAATACGGTATTGGAATCAGGCACCCCGTGTACCACAACATCATTTACCGATGTACAGATACTTCCAGGAAACGGAGTTCCATAAGGATTCGGAAATCCCTTAAAAGTAGGAACAGCACCATTATCGCGTATGAACTCCTCTGCAATCTTGTCTAACTGCATGGTCGTTATACCCGGCTTTATGTGCTTGCCAACCTCCGCGAGGGTCTTACCCACGAGCAGGTTGGCATTACGCATTAATTCTATTTCATCTTCTGTCTTCAGAAATATATTCATTTCTCAAGATAAAGTTTAATATGCAGATACTCCTCCGTTGCGTGTATGACCTGAATTCAGCAAGCCATCATAATGACGCATCATCAAATGAGACTCGATTTGCTGTAATGTGTCAATGACAACACCTACGAGAATCAACAAAGATGTTCCACCAAAGAACTGTGAGAAAGATTGCTGCACATTCAAGAAACCTGCAAGAGCCGGCATAATCGCGATAAATGCGATAAACAAAGAACCTGGGAATGTTATGCGAGACATTACAGTTTCAATATAATCCGCAGTTGGCTTACCAGGCTTAACACCCGGTATAAAACCATTGTTACGCTTCATATCTTCTGCCATCTGAGTAGGATTCAAAGTTATTGCCGTATAGAAATAAGTAAATGCAATCACAAGGATAACATAAACTACATTATACAATAAACTTCTATTATCCATCAATTGCTGCAAAACGGAACTAGCATTGTCTGTAGAATAAGATACAACAGCCAAAGGAATAAACATCAATGCCTGAGCAAAGATGATAGGCATAACATTAGCAGCAAACAGCTTCAATGGAATATACTGCCTTGCTCCCCCATACTGTTTGTTTCCTACAAGACGCTTTGCATATTGTACAGGAATCTTACGCGTACCTTGCACAAGAAGGATTGCCGCACATACTACTGCATATAGTATCAATATCTCAGCAATAAACATTACCAATCCACCACTGGTAATCGCAGTAAAGCGACTACTCACTTCCTGAAAGAAAGCTTGTGGCAAACGGGCAATAATACCTATCATAATGATAATTGAGATACCATTTCCTATACCTTTATCAGTAATGCGCTCACCAAGCCAAAGGATGAACATACTTCCAGCAGCAAGAATGATTGTCGCCGGTATCATAAATACAGTCCAGCTAATACCTGTTGCAAGAGCACCGGAAGCCTGCATTTGCAAGTTTACCAAATAGGTCGGAGCCTGGAACAACAGAATAAAAACTGTAAGTATACGTGTATACCAGCTAATCTTCTTGCGGCCACTCTCACCCTCACGCTGCATCTTTTGGAAATAAGGCACAGCGACAGCAAGAAGTTGCATCACGATAGAAGCAGAGATGTAAGGCATAATTCCTAATGCGAAGATTGACGCATTAGAAAACGCACCACCGGAGAACATGTCCAAAAGCGACATCAAACCGCCAGCAGTCTGCGACTGTAATTTTTCCAACATACCCGGATTAATTCCAGGAAGTACTACAAACGAGCCGAAACGGTATATAGCCGTAAAAAGGAGGGTGATGAGGATTCGCTGACGCAAATCCTCCACCTTCCAACAGTTCTTCAGTGTCTCAATAAACTTTTTCATTTACTTAGATTATAGTTGCATTTCCACCAACAGCCTTGATAGCTTCTTCTGCCGTCTTAGAGAATGCGTTAGCTTCAACTTCTAACTTTGCTTTCAACTCACCATTTCCAAGAATCTTAACAAGTTCCTTTCCATTAGTGAGACCAGCGTCCTTGAGCTCTGCGATACCAATCTTTGTAAGATTCTTTGCTTCAGCAAGAGTCTGGAGTGTAGAAAGGTTCACTGCAAAATACTCCTTATGGTTGATATTCTTGAATCCGAACTTCGGAACACGACGCTGCAACGGCATCTGACCACCCTCAAATCCAATCTTTTTCTTATAACCAGAACGAGCTTTAGCACCTTTATGTCCACGAGTTGAAGTACCACCAAGTCCAGAACCCGGACCACGGCCGATACGACGACGTGAATGTGTTGAACCTACAGCTGGTTTCAAATTATTTAATTTCATAACCGTTTCCTAATTTAAAAGATTAATTATTCAACTACACTTACCAGATGATGAACCTTACGAATCATTCCGCGAATACTTGGAGTATCTTCAACCTCAACAACCTGAGAGATTTTACGAAGTCCAAGAGACAAGAGTGTACGCTTCTGGTCTATCGGAGCACCGATACGGCTTTTAATTTGCTTAACCTTTATTGTTGCCATGTTTATGTCTCCTCATATTAACCGTTAAATACTTTATCCATACTAACTCCACGCTCTCCAGCAACAGTGTAAGCGTCACGCAACTGTCCGAGTGCCTCGATAGTAGCCTTCACAAGGTTGTGAGGGTTTGATGAGCCTTTAGACTTTGCAATAACATCAACAACACCTACGCTCTCAAGAACGGCACGCATAGCACCTCCGGCCTTAAGTCCGGTACCGGCAGCAGCCGGTTTAAGAAGAACGTGTGCGCCTCCGAAACGAACTTCAACCTCGTGAGGAATTGTTCCCTTCAAAATCGGCACTTTTACGAGATTCTTCTTTGCAGAATCTGTACCTTTCTGTATAGCAGCGGTTACTTCACCAGCCTTACCAAGTCCCCAGCCGATAACACCTTTACCATCACCGACAACGACGATAGCAGCGAATGTGAAAGTACGACCTCCCTTTGTTACCTTAGTAACACGGTTAATAGCAACCAAACGGTCCTTTAACTCTACGTCAGTATTTATTTTAACTCTATTCATTGCCATAATCGTTTAAAATTTAAGTCCACCACTACGAGCAGCATCTGCAAGTTCCTTAACACGTCCGTGATAAAGGTAGCCGTTACGGTCAAAGACAACAGACTCAACACCTGCGGCCTTAGCCTTTTCAGCAACCAACTCACCTACCTTTTGCGCCTGCTGCATCTTTGGCATCTTCTCAAGTCCAAGAGAAGAAGCAGAAGCAATCGTAGTTCCGCTCAAATCATTTATCACCTGTGCATAAATTTGCTTATTACTGCGAAAAACGCTCAACCGAGGACGCTCAGCAGTTCCGTTCACACTCTTACGAATTCTGAACTTTATTTTAAGTCTTCTTTGTTCTTTCTTAGTCGTCATAATTGTAATAATTTAAAGTTACTTAGCTGCAGCTGTCTTACCAGACTTTCTGCGTATAACCTCACCCTTAAACAATATACCTTTTCCTTTATAAGGCTCAGGCATACGGAAAGAACGTATCTTAGCACAAATGAGACCAAGCAATTGCTTGTCACAAGACTCAAGAGTTATTATAGGATTCTGATTTCTCTCACTCTTTGTCTCAACCTTAACTTCGCTTGGAAGCTGAATAAAGATTGGGTGAGTATATCCCAATGCAAACTCTATCAAGTTACCTTGATTAGAAACGCGATATCCTACACCGATAAGCTCCATAGTCTTAGTATAACCTTCGCTAACACCAACAACCATGTTGTTAACCAACGAACGATAAAGACCGTGGAAAGCCTGCTTCTGCTTGTAGTTTACAGGGCTGTTCTCATCGATTTCCATTACGACCTGAGAACTCTCAATGTTAACCTTTATAGAAGGGTCAACGAACTGAGACAGTTCACCTTTAGGTCCTTTTACAGTAACAATGTTATCCTTCTGGGCAACTGTTACACCTGCCGGAATATTAATTGGCAATTTTCCTATTCTTGACATATAAAATCCTCCAATTAATAAATGTAGCAAAGAACCTCACCGCCAATTTTCTGAACAGCAGCTTCTTTGTCAGTCATTACACCTTTAGACGTAGATAAAATTGCAATACCCAGTCCGTTAATTACTCTCGGCATGTCTTTATAACCGGTATACTTACGAAGACCTGGTTTAGACACACGCTTCAAACTCTTGATAGCGTTTTGTTTTGTTACAGGGTTGTACTTCAATGCAACTTTGATAGTACCCTGAGGTCCATCCTCTATGAACTTATAGTTCAAGATGTAACCTTTCTCAAAGAGGATTTTTGTAATTTCCTTCTTCAAGTTAGACGCAGGAACCTCAACAACACGGTGATGAGCCATGATTGCGTTTCTGAGTCTTGTCAGATAATCTGCTATTGGATCTGTCATATAAATAAAAGTTTAATTAATCGGGACTACCCCGACAATATTAAAAATATAGATTCTTTCTTACCAGCTTGCCTTCTTCACTCCAGGAATAAGACCTGCTGAAGCCATCTCACGGAATTGAATACGTGAAAGGCCGAACTGGCGCATATATCCCTTCGGACGACCCGTTATCTTGCAACGGTTATGCAAACGTATCGGGTTAGCATTCTTAGGAATAGACTGAAGTTTACGAGCAGCCTCATAAGCTTCACTTATGTCACCAGAAGTAGCGATAATCTTTTTCAGAGCTGCACGTTTCTCAGCGTAACGAGCAACCAGCTTCGCACGCTTAACCTCGCGAGCTTTCATTGATTCTTTTGCCATATTCTCTTATTATTTTGCGTTTTTGAATGGAAGTCCGAATGCCTTGAGCAAAGCATAACCCTCTTCATCGGTTTTTGCCGATGTCACGAAAGTGATATTCATACCCTGAATACGGTCGATTGCATCAATATTGATTTCCGGGAAAATAATCTGCTCCTGAATACCCAAGGTATAATTTCCACGACCATCAAACTTACTTTCAATACCTTTGAAGTCACGAATACGAGGTAATGCCACACGTACAAGCTTCTCAAGGAACTCATACATACGCTCGCGACGCAATGTTACCATAACGCCAATAGGCATTTTCTTACGGAGTTTGAAGTTCGCAATATCCTTCTTTGAATATGTCGCAACAGCTTTCTGACCAGTTATAGAAGAAATCTCATTAATAGCAACATCAATGATTTTCTTATCCTGTGTAGCGTCACCAAGTCCTTGGTTTACGACAATTTTCTTCAAAACAGGAATCTGCATTGCAGAAGAATAATTAAATTCCTTCTGCAGTGCGGGAGCGATAGACTCCTTATATACATTCTTTAATTGTGCTGTATTCATTATTTGATTTCCTCCCCTGATTTTTTAGAGATACGAACAACGTTCTTACCTTCATGCTTGATAGCGACACGAGTAGCCTTACCGCTCTTCGGGTCTATCAAGCTCAAATTAGAGATATGTATCGGTGCCTCTTGCTTAACAATACCTCCCTGAGGATTCTTTGCAGAAGGCTTTGTGCTCTTAGAAACGAGGTGAACTCCCTCTACGATAGCTCTGTTCTCATCAACGAGAACTTTGAGTACCTTACCAGTCTTGCCCTTGTCTGCTCCGGCAATAACAACGACTGTATCGTCTTTTCTTATATGTAACTTAGCCATTACTTTAAATTTTTAAATATTAAAGAACCTCAGGTGCCAAAGAAACGACTTTCATATTCACTGCACGGAGCTCACGTGCTACCGGACCAAAGATACGGCTACCACGGAGTTCACCTGCGTTGTTCAGCAATACACAAGCGTTATCGTCAAAACGGATGTAAGAACCATCTGCACGACGAATTTCTTTCTTTGTGCGAACAATCAAAGCCTTTGATACTGCACCTTTTTTCAAATCACTTGACGGTATAACGTTCTTGACTGCAACGACAATCACGTCACCAACACTTGCGTAACGACGGCGTGTACCACCCAATACACGGATGCAAAGAGCTTCACGCGCACCACTGTTATCGCATACTGTAAGTCTTGATTCTGCTTGTATCATAATTACTTAGCTTTTTCTACTATTTGTACTAATCTCCATCTCTTTGTCTTAGAAAGAGGACGAGTTTCCATAATGAGTACGGTATCACCCACGTTGGCCTCATTCTTTTCATCATGAGCGTGATATTTCTTCGTCTTCTGCACGAATTTACCGTATATCGGGTGCATTTCCTTGAATTTCGCTGCAATAACAATGGTTTTATCCATTTTGTTGCTGACAACGACACCCTGTCTTACTTTTCTTAAATTTCTTGTTTCCATCTGGACCATTGTTATTTATTAAGTTCTCTCTGACGAAGTTCAGTTTTCATACGTGCGATGTCACGACGAGCCGCCTTAATCTGCGATGGATTCTCAAGTGGAGTTACTGCATGATTCAGATTCATCTGATGAATAGCTGCCTCTGCGTTCTCTATTTTCTCGCGCAAATCCTTGTCGGCGAGATTTTTAAGTTCTTTCATCTTCATAGCTTAAGCGTTTTTATCGTAATCACGTCTAACAACAAACTTAGTTTTCACAGGCAGTTTCTGCGCAGCGAGGCGAAGAGCCTCCTTAGCGATATCGAAACTTACGCCTTCTACTTCAAAGAGGATACGTCCCGGTGTTACCGGAGCTACCCAACCAGCAGGATCACCTTTACCTTTACCCATACGGACATCTGCAGGCTTACGTGTGATTGGTTTATCAGGGAATATACGAATCCAGACCTGTCCCTCACGGTTCATGCGGCGGTTCACTGCCACACGAGCGGCCTCAATCTGACGGCTGTCAATCCATTTAGCTTCAAGGGTCTTGATACCGAATGAACCGAAAGCCAATTGTGTACCTCTGTGGGCGTTACCTTTATTGCCACGACCATCTTGAGGTCTTCTATATTTTACTCTTTTTGGCTGTAACATGATAGCTTCTACTTTTAACGGTTATTGTTTCTCTTACGATTACCTCTTCCAGAGCGTCCGTTAGGACGATTGCCACCTTTTTCCTGAGCAAAGTTAGGTGCGAGATCAACCTTATTGTAAACCTCACCACGGCAAATCCAAACTTTAATACCCAAAAGTCCAACCTTTGTAAGAGCCTCTGTCTGACAATAATCGATGTCTGCGCGGAAAGTATGGAGCGGAGTACGTCCTTCCTTAAACATTTCCTTACGTGCCATTTCGGCACCATTCAAGCGGCCAGTTATCTGAATCTTGATACCTTCAGCTCCTGCACGCATAGTGCTGGCAACAGCCATCTTGATAGCGCGTCGGTAAGCAATCTTACCCTCTACCTGGCGAGCGATGTTTGTTCCAACAATAGTTGCATCGAGTTCTGGTTTCTTAACCTCAAATATATTGATCTGAATCTCCTTTTTATAGAGTTTCTTCAACTCTTCTTTCAGTTTGTCAACATCCTGTCCACCTTTACCAATGACAATACCCGGACGGGCTGTACAGATAGTGATGGTGACGAGTTTCAATGTACGCTCAATGACGATGCGTGAAACGCTTGCCTTAGCAAGACGTTCGTTCAAGTACTTACGGATTTTTCTATCTTCAACGATATTGTCTCCGAAGTCCTTTCCACCGAACCAATTTGAGTCCCAACCGCGAATAATACCCAAGCGGTTGCTTATCGGATTAACTTTCTGTCCCATTCTCTATCTTATTTATCGTCGTTAGTATTTACATCAGCTTTTGTATCAACAAAAAGTGTGACGTGATTAGAACGCTTACGTATTCTGTATCCACGACCTTGTGGTGCCGGACGCATACGCTTCATTGTTACGCCTTCATCTACGAAGACCTTTGAGATATAAAGTTCTCCATCTTCTGCCTTGCGGTCATTCTTAGCTTCCCAGTTTGCGATAGCCGAACGGAGAAGTTTCTCTACATTCGCAGCGGCTGCCTTCTTTGAGAATCTCAAAACGCCGAGTGCTCTGTTGACTTCCATTCCACGAACCATGTCAACAACGTAGCGCATCTTGCGTGGAGAAGAAGGACAATCCTTTAGCTTTGCGAAGTACAAATTCTTAAGGGCTTGCTTTCTTTCTTCAGCCTTAATATGTTTTCTTGCTCCCATTATTGTTTCCTATTAATCTAAATGGTTATGACCTGTTACTTTTTGTTTCCTGAGTGACCGCCGAAACGACGTGTCGGGCTGAACTCACCGAGCTTGTGACCTACCATATTCTCAGTAATGTAAACAGGGATAAATTTGTTTCCGTTATGAACTGCAACAGTGTGTCCCACGAAATCCGGGGAAATCATTGATGCCCTAGCCCATGTCTTTACAACATTCTTCTTTCCGCTCTCGTTCATCGCGAGAATCTTCTTCTCAAGAGAAACGTTGATATATGGACCTTTTTTTAATGAACGACTCATAATTTACTCTAATTAACTTGATTACTTCTTGTTAGCTCTTTCAATGATATACTTATTTGAAAGCTTCTTAGGTGCACGAGTCTTGAGACCCTTAGCGTACAAGCCCTTACGTGAACGTGGGTGTCCTCCAGACTGACGTCCTTCACCACCACCCATCGGGTGATCATGCGGGTTCATAACAACACCACGGTTGTGAGGACGACGTCCCAACCAGCGTGAGCGACCAGCCTTACCAGACTGCTCAAGAGCGTGGTCAGAATTACCTACACTACCAATAGTAGCCTTACAAGCAGAGAGAATCTTACGAGTCTCTCCTGAAGGGAGTTTAATTACACAATAACTGCCTTCACGAGAAGTCAACTGAGCAAAGTTACCAGCCGAACGAACGAGCAACGCTCCCTGACCCGGACGCAATTCAATGTTATGAATTACCGTACCGACAGGAATGTTTGCAAGAGGAAGAGCATTACCAACCTCCGGCGCAGCCTCTGCGCCAGACATCAGCGTTGTGCCGACCTGCAGTCCGTTAGGAGCAATAATGTAACGTTTTTCACCATCAGCATAGAACAACAATGCGATACGAGCCGAACGGTTCGGGTCGTATTCGATTGTTTTTACTACAGCTGGAACACCATCTTTCTCTCGTTTGAAGTCGATTAAACGATACTTCTTCTTATGACCGCCGCCCATATAGCGAACGGTCATTTTTCCGGTGTTGTTTCGACCACCGGTAGAACGCTTACCGTAAACGAGAGACTTCTCTGGCACGGATGCAGTAATATCCTCGAACGTGCCAATAACTCTGTGTCGTTGTCCCGGAGTAACCGGTTTTAATTTACGTACTGCCATTTTTTATTTTAAATATTGCTGTAAAAATCAATAGTATCGCCCTCTTTCAGAGTTACGATTGCTTTCTTGAACGCATTCTTCTGTCCCTTCACGAGACCAGCGCGGGTGTAACGGCTTGAGCGCTTACCTGCGTAGCGAGCTGTATTAACACCGATGACTGTCACCTTATACAGTTCCTCGATTTCTTTTTTAATTTCGAGCTTATTAGCCTCCGGCTTTACGATAAAGCCATATTTAGGCTGGGCAACCTTTGTTACAGATTCGCCTTTATGCTTACCAGTCTTCGGCGTATAAGTTCTATCCTCAGAAGACTTATCTGTAATTTTGGTCATCTTCTCTGTAACCAATGGTTTTATAATGAATGCCATACTTCTATGTCTCCTTTTTATTTTGTTAAGATTGTGTCTATCGTAGGCAGAGAATTCTCAGTCACAACAAGCACATCTGCATTCAGAATCTTGTACGCGTTGATAGCGTTTGCAGTCATAACTTCGGTCTTCTGGAGATTACGAGCCGACAAATATACATTTTTATTTACTTCTGGCAAAACAAGAAGAATTTTCTTACCGTCAACTTTAAGATTTTTAGCAACATTTATAAATTCTTTTGTCTTTGGAGCCTCAAAAGTGAAGTCTTCAAGTACAATTATTGCATTCTCCTGTGCCTTATAAGACAGAGCTGACTTACGAGCAAGAACCTTTACTTTCTTGTTCAGCTTGAAACCATAATCACGTGGCTTTGGACCGAATACGCGACCACCGCCTTTCATCAACGGAGAGTTGATATCTCCATGACGTGCACCGCCGCCACCTTTCTGACGTCCCAACTTACGTGTTGAACCTTTATGTTCACTTCTCTCTTTTGCCTTTGCAGTTCCCTGACGCTGGTTAGCGAGATATTGCTTTACATCGAGGTAAAGAACATGATCATTAGGCTCAATACCGAAGATCGATTCGTTTAACGTAACCTTTCTTCCGGTCTCCTGACCTTTGATATTTAATACGTTAATATCCATTACTTGTTAATTATTACGGTTGAACCATTGCAACCAGCCACACTACCCTTAACGAGGATAAGATTGTGCTCTGGAATTACCTTTAACACTTTGAGGTTTTGAGTTGTAACTCTGTCGCCTCCCATTTGACCACCCATTCGCATTCCTTTGAACACCTTTGCTGGGTAAGAACAAGCACCAATAGAACCCGGTTTGCGTGCGCGGTCATCCTGACCGTGAGTACTCTGACCTACACCACCGAATCCGTGACGTTTTACAACGCCCTGGAAGCCCTTACCTTTGGATGTACCAATTACGTCTACGAAATCTGCGTCGTTAAACAGTTCTACAGTAATAGTATCTCCGAGGTTGTACTCCTCATCGAATTTGAACTCGGCCAAGTGCTTCTTTGGTGTTGTGCCGGCTTTCTTGAAGATTCCCATCATAGGCTTAGAAGTTCTCTTCTCCTTAGCCTCTCCGAAACCCAACTGAACAGCCTTGTAACCATCTTTCTCTACGGTTTTAACCTGGGTTACAACACAAGGACCAGCTTCGATAACAGTGCACGGTACATTCTTACCGTCGGCACTGAAAACGGATGTCATTCCGATTTTCTTTCCTAATAATCCTGGCATTTCAATTAATTATTTATTATTGTTTGAAAATAGCTCCGGTCCGTGCCTTTCGCGTTATTTCCGCACATCAGCCACATCCCTTCGCTGCGTTTTATTTATCCGTATTAAAACTACACTTTGATTTCTACTTCAACACCTGAAGGCAATTCAAGTTTCATCAATGCGTCTACTGTCTTAGCTGTTGAGCTGTAGATGTCGATAAGACGCTTGTAATCTGAAAGCTGGAACTGCTCGCGCGACTTCTTGTTAACGAAAGTACTACGGTTTACAGTGTAGATACGCTTACGTGTTGGCAATGGAATAGGACCGCTAACGATAGCGCCTGTAGCCTTTACTGCCTTCACAATCTTCTCTGCTGATTTGTCAACCAACTTGTGGTCGTAGCTCTTCAGCTTGATTCTGATTTTCTGACTCATTGTCGTTATAAATTTTAATTGTTACTATTAATTTATATTAAGGAGAGAGAGGTACGTTGCTTAAGAGTCATTCGCTAAGCAACGCCTCAATCCCACATTTATATTATACCAAGTCGGTACGTCCCTTGAACTCCTCAAGCACAGTCTTAGCGATAGAGCTTGACAGCGGAGCATGGTGATCATACTCCATAGAGCTTGTAGCACGACCGGAAGTGATAGTACGCAGAGCTGTTACATAACCGAACATCTCAGCCAGCGGAACCATAGCCTTAACGATGCGGGCACCGCTACGAGCCTCGTCCATACCCTGAACCATACCACGGCGCTTGTTCAAGTCGCCGATAACATCACCCATGTTCTCCTCCGGAGTAACAACCTCGACCTTCATAATCGGCTCCATGAGAACCGGACCGGCCTTCGGGCAAGCGTTCTTGAATGCGTTGTGTGCAGCAAGCTCGAATGACAACTGGTCTGAGTCAACCGGGTGGAAGCTACCATCGGTAAGAGTAACCTTCATACCTGTCATCGGGAATCCACCGAGCACACCGTTCTTCAGTGAGTCAGCGAAACCTTTCTGAACTGAAGGAATGAATTCCTTAGGCACGTTACCACCCTTAACCTCGTTAACAAACTGCAAGTCGCCCTCTGTGTAATCCTCGTCCTTAGGACCTACGGTTACGATAATATCAGCGAACTTACCACGTCCACCACTCTGCTTCTTGTAAACCTCACGGAGAGTTACAGGCTGAGTGATAGCCTCCTTATAGTTAACCTGCGGCTTACCCTGATTACATTCTACCTTGAACTCACGCTTCAGACGGTCGATAATAATATCAAGGTGAAGCTCACCCATACCAGAGATAATGGTCTGACCGCTCTGCTCGTCTGTACGGACGGTGAATGTCGGGTCTTCCTCTGCCAACTTAGCGAGACCGTTGTCGAGCTTAGCAACGTCAGCCTGACTCTTCGGCTCTACAGCGATAGAAATCACAGTATCAGGGAATGTCATAGACTCCAATACAATCGGATGTCCCTCATCACAGAGAGTATCACCTGTACGGATATCCTTGAAACCTACACCTGCGCCTATATCACCTGCATCGATAGACTCCATAGGAATTTCCTTGTTAGAGTTCATCTGGAACAGACGGCTGATACGCTCTTTCTTACCTGAACGCGGGTTGTAAACGTATGAACCTGCGGTAACCTTACCAGAGTAAACGCGGAAGAATACCAAGCGTCCCATGAACGGGTCGGTAGCAATCTTGAACGCGAGAGCTGATGTAGGCTCGTCCTCAGACGGCTTACGGCTCTCTGCCTCGTCTGTATTTGGGTTTGTACCCTCAACAGCCTCTGTATCCAATGGAGAAGGCAGGAATGCGCAAGTATAGTCGAGCAACGGCTGCACACCCTTGTTCTTGTAAGAAGAACCGAGAAGCATAGGAGTCAGTTCCATAGAGATTGTACCCTTACGGATAGCTGCCATGAGCTTTTCTTCCGGAATATCCTGACCGTCGAGATACATTTCCATAACCTCGTCATCGAAGTTAGCTGCGCTCTCAACCATTTTCTCATGCCACTCATTAGCCTCATCTACGAGGTCAGCAGGAATATCCTCAACTGAGTACTCAGCACCCATCGTCTCATCATGCCAGAGAATAGCCTTCATCTTGATGAGGTCAACAACGCCCTTGAAGTTCTCCTCTGCGCCGATAGGAATCTGGATAGGACACGGATTAGCACCGAGAATATCTTTCATCTGCTGTACAGTCTCAAAGAAGTCAGCACCAGAACGGTCCATCTTATTAACGTAACCAATACGTGGCACGTTATACTTGTCAGCCTGACGCCATACTGTCTCAGACTGCGGCTGCACACCGTCGGCAGCAGAATATGTTGCGATAGCACCATCGAGCACACGGAGTGAACGCTCTACCTCAGCAGTAAAGTCAACGTGCCCTGGAGTGTCTATCAAGTTTATCTTATAGCTCTTACCGTTATAGTTCCAGTTACATGTAGTAGCAGCAGAAGTGATAGTGATACCACGCTCCTGCTCCTGTGCCATCCAGTCCATTGTAGCGGCACCGTCATGTACCTCACCGATTTTATGAGTCTTTCCGGTGTAGAACAAAATACGCTCAGAAGTTGTAGTCTTACCGGCATCGATGTGCGCCATGATACCGATGTTACGAGTCAAATGCAAGTCGCGATTTGCCATTGTCTTTTTACCCTTTCAATATTTTGTTTGTACTTAGAATCTGAAATGTGCGAATGCGCGGTTAGCCTCAGCCATGCGGTGCATATCCTCCTTACGCTTGAATGCGCCACCCTGGTTATTGAAAGCGTCCATAATCTCAGCTGCGAGCTTGTCAGCCATACTCTTACCGCCACGCTTACGCGCGAAAGCAATCATATTCTTCATCGACACGCTCTCCTTGCGGTCCGGACGGATTTCAGTAGGAACCTGGAATGTAGCACCACCGATACGACGACTCTTCACCTCTACATGAGGAGTGATATTGTCGAGTGCCTGCTTCCAAATCTCAAGAGCAGATTTTTCCTCGTTTTTCATTTTCTCGCCTACAATCTCGAGAGAGTTGTAGAAAATCTCGTATGATGTGTTTTTCTTTCCATCATACATCAAGTGGTTTACAAACTTTGAAACCTTCTGGTCGTTAAACTTCGGATCCGGAAGGATCTGACGCTTCTTTGGTTTTGCTTTTCTCATTTTATTTATTATTCTATTATTCTGCGGAGGTTGTCGTTTTTCCGTTCTTCAACGTCCGCTCTCGGACATTTACTCAACCTTATTATAACTTTCTCCAGCAAAACGGTTAATTGTTTTTCTTTCTTTATACCACAGCTCCCAGCCATCTCCGACTGTGAGCTGCGGCAAGCGGCTCTTACTTCTTAGCCTTTGGTCTCTTAGCACCATACTTAGAACGGCGCTGTGTACGGTTTGCCACACCTGCGGTATCAAGAGTTCCGCGAACAATGTGGTAACGAACACCCGGAAGGTCCTTTACACGGCCACCGCGAACGAGCACGATACTGTGCTCCTGCAAGTTGTGTCCCTCTCCCGGAATGTAAGAGTTGACCTCTTTCTGGTTTGTCAAACGAACACGGGCAACTTTACGCATTGCCGAATTAGGTTTCTTTGGTGTTGTGGTGTAAACACGCACACAAACACCACGACGCTGAGGACAGTTGTCCAAAGCCGGTGACTTACTCTTGTCTTCTGCCACCTTTCTACCTTTTCTTACTAACTGTGAAATAGTAGGCATAATTTTACTTTTTAAATTTATATATTATTTTGTTTATTATCAAATACTTACAACAGCCTTGCATCCATCGCCGTTATAGGCCAGATTCAGTATGCCGTTTCGGGCTGCAAAGGTACAAACAATTCCCGAAACCACCTAATATATAAGAAAAGAAAAAATAAGAGTCAACGCTGTTTTAATAAAAAATAACATCTTTTACATTTCGAATACTACAAATTGACTTATCGAAATGCCTCAAGAAGAAAAGCGCACGACGGAAAACAACCCCTCATCGTGCGTTTTTTTTTGCATTTATGCCTCACCTTTTGTATTACCGAAAGGCGATATTGTACGTGGTTGCTGATTGGGAATCCTGATTTTTCCGAACTCCTGCTCATACTTGATTACGTTCTCCTGCAACGCTCCGAGCAACCTCTTCACGTGTTCCGGCGCCATCAACACCCTGCTGCGGACACTCGCTTTAGGCACACCGGGCACGATAGCCGCAAAATCAAGCACAAACTCTGAGCTTGAATGTGATATTATCGCTAAGTTTGAATATACCCCTCCCACTACATCTTGTGGCAAGTCTATTTGTAATTGTTGTCCTTGATTGTTATTATCCATAGTTCCTTATATATATAAATATGTGTAATTCTAAAACTATCGTGCCGCGATGCACTCCACTTCTACCAGCACTCCTTTCGGCAACGCCTTCACAGCAACAGCCGACCGAGCCGGATACGGCTCACTGAAGAATGTAGCATAAACCTCGTTCATAGCAGCAAAATCGGCCATATCTGCCATAAAGACTGTTGTTTTCACCACGTCAGACAGCGTAAGACCTGCAGCCTGCATCACGTGCGACGCGTTTGTCAGAGCCTGACGGGTCTGTTCCTTTATACCACCGGCCACGACTTCGCCTGTCGCCGGGTCGAGTGGAATCTGCCCGGAAGCAAAAACCATTCCGTTCACTTCTATTGCCTGACTGTATGGACCTATTGCAGCCGGCGCCTTATCAGTTCTTAATACTTTCATAATACTGAGATTAAATTATTATTATCTTATGCAAAGATACTTTCTTTTTCTCAAAAAAACAAAGAAAGACGATGAAAGATGATAAACGCAACAACACAATACTACAACAATAATGGCCTTATCCTTTGGAAGTGCCGCCCCGACAACCCAAAAATCTCTTCAACAAGAATGCCAAGAAGTAAGAAAATGCACAGAAACTTCATAACAAATAGGGAAAACACTGCCATTGTTAGAAAATTTTACAAAATAATTGCTGAAAAATTGACGTATTTCAGACAAAATTTTCCGTGGCCGAATATATCGCAAAATACGGCGTTTTAGGCAATTTCGAGTTAAAGAATTGATAATCAGAGGGTTACCTGATATTTTATCAAAATCAGCCGTTTTAGAAGGCGTTTTTGCCCCCGTGAAATTGCAACGGAGGCACTTTTACACTCTAACGGAGGCACTTTGGGGCTTCAACGGAGGCTCCGTTGCGCTCCAAAAGTGCCTCAAACGGACTCTAAAAGTGCCACTTTTGAAAGCTAACAAACGTTAAATCGGGCAATTTTGCCATATTCCCGTGTTTTTCAGGAGGTGAATTTTTGACGAAAATCGACTCGATTTTTTTCTAACGGAGGCCGTTTTAGAATTATGAGTTACGAATTTTGAGTTTTGAGTTGGGATTTTTTAGGTCGAAAAATCATCGAAAATGAGTAACGGAGCCTATATTTAACAAAAGTTGACGCAATTCAAAATGTAAAGAAAACAGAAAATAAAGCTTACATTATCGGGGCTGTTTTCTTCCCTATATCGAAGTGAGAAGTAGGGATATTTGAAATTTGAAATTTTCCATAAATAAATTACCAAATAAAGAGTATATGCTTGTAATTTGATTACAGAGCCTTTTTAACAAAATAATGGAGGCATTACAGCGAAACAACAAAGGCCCGATAAGAAAACTATCGAACCTTTGTTGTTTAATAAATCATTTATCCAGTTCTAACCTATCATACACGAGTCTTTAGTCACGATTTACAGGCAGATAAATAAAAGGAATATATATCGAGCGCAATCATCCCTTTTCTTTATACTCATCCCACACCAGCGAGGCGAGATATCGCTCACTCCGACAATGCAAATCGGCTACACCTTCATCTATCAGAGTGGAAGTCTCTGAATTATAATATATATCCGTGGCTTCCTCCAGCGAGATATGATACATCTCACTCATACTGCTAATTATCGCAGCACACTTTGAACCCTTCTGCACAAGCCTCGTAACCTCCATCATATCTTCTCACTTTCTATATAGGTCAGACACTCTTTTATCATTCTTTCCGAACGAATACAATATTGAATATTAGGCTTCTCAAATCTCAAAAGGCCAAGAGTCTCCTCCTGCGACAGTTCTCCTGCGAAGTATCTGTCAAGGGTAACAATCACCCTATCATTTGCAATGCCGCCAATAACAATATCATAATTATCTACGGTCTTTCCCATCCGACACTTGGAAACGAATTCAAGCCAATCCTTATTATAGCTGTCAAAACGCAACACTTTCCAATTTTCCCAGTTCTCATCCAACTCATACACATTTATCCAAGCCGTTTTCTTTCGCCTCAAAAAACGCTGGGCATATCTTTCCGCTTGTTCATAAAGCGTAGTAAGATAAAAACCTTTTCCAAAATCCAAATACTCCCGTGAATGAATGGTGTCCGGCCGACAGACCACAACATCCGAAGAATGATATATTTTCATGACTACAACACTCCTTTTTCCCGCATAAAGCCCATCAAATCGTCCATCAGATAACGTGAACCAAAGGTATGAAGCACATCATAAGAGGGTACAATATATTCATACAAGATTCCAGAAGTCTTAAGTCTCCTATACACATCACCGGGAGACAGCATCAATCTGTCAGCCAGTTGCTCTATGCAATAAGTTACAAATTCCAATATTTTTTTGTCCATAGTTTTCTCTTTGATATGCCTAACCCAAATATTTGTAGGCAAAGATAGCTTCTTTTTCTTAGAAAAGTAAGAAAAATGCTCTGAAACTTCATAATAAATAGAGAAAAAAACTGCCATACAGCTACGCCATCAAAGCTGTCTGATTATCAAAGAGATAGTATCGGAGGGCTGAAAGGATGTAAACAAGATGAGAAAATAACGGAATAAAGCAACAAAAGAGTTACTTTGTAAAAGAAAAATACACCTTATTATATATATAAGGTTTGCGCTTTCCGTATTTTTTTCTTAACTTTGCAGAAGATAAGCTGCACTCGGCAATATAAGAACAAGTTCCAATTGCCCTCATTTGCATTATCTTGAAACCTTAAAAAGGAAAAAACAGGTATCTTATGGACGACGAAAAGAGAGACGAAGAGATAATGAGCGAGAACGAAAACCCTAATGAAGAGAACACCGACAACGAGTTTGTGGAAACAGAAACAGACGACGCTCATTCAGATTACAAGCCTGTGAACAGGTTTGACGCATCCGCTGTGCACCACCTCAGCGGTATGTATCAGAACTGGTTCTTGGACTATGCGTCGTATGTGATACTGGAACGCGCCGTGCCGCACATTGAGGACGGACTGAAACCGGTGCAGCGACGCATTCTGCATTCGATGAAACGAATGGACGACGGACGCTACAATAAGGTGGCGAACATCGTGGGACACACGATGCAGTTCCACCCGCACGGCGACGCTTCCATCGGCGACGCGCTCGTTCAGATGGGACAGAAGGACTTGCTCGTGGACACTCAGGGAAACTGGGGTAACGTACTCACGGGCGACCGCGCAGCCGCTCCCCGTTATATCGAGGCCCGTCTCTCTAAATTCGCTCTCGACACGGTGTTCAACCCCAAGACCACGGAGTGGCAGCACAGCTATGACGGACGAAACAAAGAGCCGGTGACGCTGCCTGTGAAGTTCCCGCTGCTGCTCGCGCAGGGTGCCGAGGGCATTGCCGTGGGACTGTCGTCAAAGATTCTTCCACACAACTTCAACGAGCTTTGCGACGCTGCCATAAGCTGTCTGCGAGGCGAGGAGTTTCACCTCTACCCCGACTTCCCCACCGGCGGAAGCATCGATGTGTCGAAATATAACGACGGACAACGCGGCGGTGTGCTGAAGGTGCGTGCCAAGATTGAGAAAATAAACAGCAAGACGCTCGTGATAAAGGAGATTCCGTTCACGAAAACCACCGTAACGCTGATAGACAGTATTCTGAAAGCGGTGGAGAAAGGCAAGATAAAGGCCAAGCGCGTGGACGACAACACGGCTGCGGAGGTGGAAATATTGGTACACTTGGCACCGGGAGTGAGCAGCGACAAGACCATCGACGCGCTCTATGCGTTCTCCGACTGCGAGATAAACATATCGCCAAACTGCTGCGTCATAGAGGACAACAAACCGAAGTTCCTCACAGTGAGCGACGTGCTGCGCCACTCGGTGGAGGCTACAAAGGAACTGCTGCGCAAGGAGTTGGAAATACGCAAGGCCGAGTTGGAAGAGCAACTGTTCTTCGCCTCGCTCGAAAAGATATTCATCGAGGAACGCATCTACAAAGGCAAGCCGTTTGAGAATGCAAAAGATATGGACGCGGCCTGCGAATACGTGGACGAGCGACTCACACCGTTCTATCCGCAATTCATTCGCGAAGTACGCAAGGAAGACATTCTGCGACTGATGGAAATAAAGATGCAGCGCATCCTGAAGTTCAACAAGGACAAGGCCGACGAACTGATGGCGCGCATCAACAAGGAACTGAAGGGAATCAAACGTGACCTCGCACACATGACGGACGTTACCATCCGCTGGTTCGAGTTCATAAAGGACAAATATGGAGCGGAGCATCCCCGTCGCACGGAAATAAGAAATTTCGAGTCGATAGAGGTGTCGACCGTGGTGGAGGCTAACGAGAAACTGTATATCAACCGGCAGGAAGGCTTCATCGGAACCGGACTGAAAAAGGACGAGTTCGTATGCAACTGCTCCGACCTTGACGACATTATTATATTCTATAAGGACGGTAAATACAAGATTATCCGTGTGCAGGACAAAATTTTCGTGGGCAAGAACATACAATATGTAAATGTATTCAAGAGGAATGACAAGCGCACGGTATATAACGTTGTGTATCGCGACGGACTGAAAGGCCCTTATTTCTTGAAACGCTTCTACGTGGCAAGCTGCACGCGCGACAAGGAATATGACCTCACGCAGGGCAAGCCCCAATCGCGGATAATGTATCTCACGGGCAACCCCAACGGCGAGGCAGAGGTGATAAAGGTAACACTCGAAGCCACGGCAATGACCACCCACCGTTCAAGCATATTCCTGCTGAGGGACTTCTCGAAGGTGGGCATAAAGAACCGGACGGCAAAGGGCGTGATTCTGACGAAGAAACCGGTGAACCGAATAAGCCTGAAACAGCAAGGACACTCTACGCTCGGCGCGATAAAAGTGTGGTTCGACCCGGACGTGAACCGCATAAACTATGATGAACGGGGCAATTACTTAGGCGAATTCAAGGATCCGGAGACTATCCTCGTGATGCTCAAGAACGGAGAATACTATCTGACAAACTTCGACACGAGCAACCACTACGATGACAACATCATGCACATAGAGAAGTATGACGAGCGCAAAGTGTGGACGGCGATATACCGCGATGCCGACAAGGACAACCAGCTTTATGTAAAGCGGATGGTACTCAACGCGTCGAAAAGGCGACAGCGGTTCATCGGCGACAACCCCAAATCGGTGATAACGCTACTCTCCGACAATGCCTATCCGCGCATCTTGGTAAAGTTCGGAGGCGAGGACGCTGCGCAGGAAGACCTCATCATCGACATCAACGAGTTCGTGAAATTCTATAAATACCAGTCGATGGCAAAACGTGTATCGGCATACGAGATTGCTTCTATCGAGGAACTGGAGCCTACGCACTATCCGGAACCGGACGGGGAAGATCCGGAAGAGGAAGAGGAGAGCAAGACTGGCGAACAGGAAAGCAAGGCAAACATGGATATGGCGATGGCGGAGGAGAAAGACCCGGACACGGGTAAAACCCGCAAACACATCATCGACGAGAAGACCGGACAGTTGGATTTGTTCGGAAGTGATGTGTAGGCCTTCAACTTTTAAGCAAATAATTTGGCAATTCGGCAAAAACAAGTTACCTTTGCAACCGAATTCTGCGCTTGTGGCGAAATTGGCAGACGCGCCAGACTTAGGATCTGGTGTCGCGAGACGTGTAGGTTCGAGTCCTATCAGGCGCACAAGACATATAAAAGCCAAGTAGTTTTTAACCGACTGCTTGGCTTTTTTAGTTTTTTATTTCTCCCAAAACGTTCATTTCCCTAAAGGAGTCTTATTCCTATATAAAAAATGTCTTCATTTTAATCCATCAAAGCAATAATCTTGCTCAAACGATTGCACAAAAAAATGAGCTTTTCTTAACATAAAGCAAATAACAAATCAACATAAAAAACATAAATTTGTAACCGTAAGCAGTTTTATAAGCAGTTTTATGTAGTTTTTTAACGAACGATTTTATAACCTATCAATTTTACAAATGTTTAAAACGATGAATCAATCTTTACTTAGAACAAGTAAGAAAGTTCTCGGGCTGTTGCTTATGCTGGCAATTACGCTGGCATCTCAAGTAAATGCTCAGAACTTGTATGGTATTCCATCGGGAATACAGGAAGGAAACATCCTGCATTGTTTCAACTGGAAAATTTCCGATGTCAAGGCAGAGCTTCCCAACATTGCAGCCGCTGGATTCGGCTCAGTACAGTTGTCCCCGCTACAGCGCAATTCTGCGGTAGGCTCCACATGGGCAGACATTTACCGCCCCTACGATTTTAAGTTTATCGCAAGTGGCCTCGGAACAAAGGAAGACCTAACGAGTCTCTGCGCCGAAGCTGAAAAGTATGGCATCAAGATTATTGTTGACGTAGTGGCAAACCACGTAGACGGACACGGTGCAGGCGACCATTCCTTATACCATGACCCGTGGTGGAACAGCAACAACCGTCTGCGTTGGAACGGTGACTGTAACTATGGTGACCGTAACTCAATCACTCATAACCAAATGGGTGGCGGCTCAGGATACCCTGATGTAAACTCGGAAGACCCTGAGGTTGCCAACCGTGCAAAGGCATATATTGAGGAGTTGAAAGCCTGCGGTGTGAAAGGTATCCGTTGGGATGCAGCTAAGCATATAGCATTGCCATCTGAAGGCTGTCAGTTCTGGGCTACCGTTACATCTGTTCCAGGAATGTATCACTATGGAGAAATTCTCGACAACCCTGGCGGTGGCAATGGCGACAACCTTATGAAGGAATACACGAACTATATGTCTGTAACCGACAACGGATATGGAAATGGCGCACGCAACAACGGTGGTGTTCCTTCTTCTAACGCCGGATGGGCCGGAGGAACGTTATTCAAGGCAGACAAGGTCGTATATTGGGGCGAGAGCCACGACACATACGCAAACTATAACGGCGAATCGAAAAATGTAAGTCAGGATGTTATCGACCGTGCATACGCTATTGTAGGTTGCCGCGACGGAGCAACAGCATTATATTTCTCTCGCCCTGCGGCAAAGAACTTTAATGACATTAAGGTTGGAGCGAAAGGTAGCACTAACTTTACAGGAAAGCAGGTTGCAGAGGTAAACAAGTTCCGTAACGCCATGAACGGCAAGAAAGAATATTATACTCAAAATAATGGTGTAGCCTCACTTACCCGCGAAGGAGGTGGTGCCGTTATCGTTAACAGAAACGGCAGCGGCAACGTGTCCATCGCCAACGGTGGCGGATATTGCCCGGCAGGAACATACACCGACCGCGTTTCGGGAGGCACATTCACAGTCACATCAACGACTATCAGCGGTAATGTAGGCTCAAGCGGTATCGCAGTTATCTACGGCGAAGTTGTTCAGAAGCCATCTGTAACTCTCAGTCCTAACGGCGGCTCATTCACAGAGACACAAACCGTAACAGCTACTCTCAACAACGCGACAAGCGGATGGTACAAAATAGGTGACGGCGCACAGCAATCGTTCACCGGAACAACTACATTCACTATCGGCAGCAACATGGCTGTGGGCGAAAGCGTAACTGTATCATGGAGCGCGACAGGCGAAGAAGGCACAAAGACAGGACAGGCTACATTCACAAAGAGAGACCCGTCGGCTATTGTAACCGTATATTACAACAATCCGGGCAACTGGAGCAGCGTGAACTGCTACATCTATCTGCCTGATACTGACCCCGCAAAAGCAAACGGAACTTGGCCTGGTGCATCAATGGCTAAAGATGCCTCTACCGGTCTTTGGTACTATGAAGTACCAGAAGGATTAACAACAAGCGCAAAGGTTATCTTCAGCGGAGGCGGCTCACAATATCCGGCAGACGTTGCCGGACAAAGCTGCGGTCTCGACCTCAACGGCAAGTCTATGATTTGCAAGAATAACTCGTCATGGACAGAATACAACGGCGACGAGCCGGGTCCCGGTCCACAACCTGGTAGCGTGACAATCACCGGCGACTATAACCTTGCCTACAGCGGAACAAAAGAGAAAGTATACTACTGGAAAGTATCCTCTCCGGATTGGCCTGGCGTAAAGATGGAAACTGCGACAGGTTCTGACGGCAAGACCTACAAAGTGTTCAAGGTACCCGAGGGTACTACCGGTATCATATTCAACACAAACGGAGATGCCGACAAGACAAAAGACCTTACCTATACTGGCGAATACGTGATGGACGACAACGGTGCGACATCCACCAAAGTGACATTCTCCAGCGACCCGCAGCCTACAAAGCCGATTGTAAGCGCAAGTCCGGCAAACGGCAGCTTCACCGAGAGCATCAGCGTAACACTGTCTGTAAACCCGGCAGCTACTATATATTATACAACTGACGGAACAACACCTTCCACTTCATCACAGAAGTATAGCAGCGCACTTACGTTCACAGAGACAACCACTCTCAAGGCGTTCGGCGTAACATCCGACGGAACAAGCGGCGACGTGAAGACCTTTACATACACCAAGAGCAGTGGCCCCGGTCCACAACCACAGCCGGGCGACAACCTTATAACAGACTATTATAAGGTGAACCCTAACGGACAGGTAGGAACAAACCGCACTGTAAATATGTCTTTCAACGGACAGAAATCAACAACCGCACTCAACAACTGGACAGAGGCCGACCTCGTCGCACAGGGCGTGGCACGCGACATCTGTCAGGCATTCAAGGGTGTGCACGAGCGTCCTATCGTCGACTCATACGCACTTTATGCGGCATACGACAATGAGAACCTTTACCTCGGCGTTCAGTATGTATATACGGTATGGGATATCGCCGGCGAAGGCAAACAGCCAGGCGAGTCCAAGCCATACAATATGGACGGTAAGCTGAGCTTCGCTTTCGACCTCGACCCGGACAAGTCGGCTAAAGGCATCACCAACGAGAACACGTCTATATGGCAGGACAACATCTACACCACATTCGACAACGGGGCAGACGCATGGTGGTTCGGTTCTACGAAGCCAGGAGTGGGTACACCGGGCTATTTTGTTCCGAACGCCAGCGGCATCTGTGACTACAAAGACCCTGCGTCATGCAAGAAGTCAGAGGTTACTTATGGATACGCAGACGGTGTACTCCCCTCCATTACAGCCATCTATGGTCAGGACGATTTCAGCTACGATCCGGAACTGCTAAAGGGCAACAACGGCTTCACAGACCTCTCAGGCGAAATAGACAACTCCGCACATACGTTCTATGAGTTCAAGTTTCCACTGTCTATGATGGGCATCACGGCAGATCACATCCGCAACAACGGCATAGGCGTCATGGTAGTAGACTATTACGGTGCGAGCGCCCACTCATCACTGCCGTACGACCCGAGCTTCTATGACAATGTCTTTGAGGCATACTCTAAAGACGATTCGTCCAGCAAGGAGAAGGAAGATCAGGATGTTGTAACATACGCCATGGCACGCATCGGTAAGCTGAAGGCCACTGGCATCAGCAACATCGTAGCAGGCAACAACGCCAACGGCATCAAGGTGCGCGTAGCAGGCGGCAGACTATATATAGAGTCTGACAAGGCACAGGACGTCACAATCTCTACCGTTTCTGGTATGACAAAGGTACAGAAAGTGAACGCAGGCGTGAACGTCATAGACGGACTGGCACACGGAATTTACATCATCAACCGCACAAAGGTGGTGCTGTAAGAGAAATACAATCAATACAAAAGGCTTGTACTAATCGGTGCAAGCCTTTTTTCGTTTTCTAATAGGACAATTTTAGTAGACAGAAGACGGGAGTCTGAGAGTTCAGACAATAGTCTTTGAGGGCACAGAAGCCATCTGATAGCAACCATACACGAAAAAAACAGGAGTCCGGACTATTGTCTGAACTCCTGTCTACTGTATTCTGTCTACTAAATTACTTAATGTTTCCCACCTTTACAAGATACTCCGCAATCTGAACCGCGTTGAGAGCGGCACCTTTGCGTATCTGGTCGCCACTGAGCCACAGTGTAATGCCGTTGTCGTTGGCAAGGTCCTTGCGCACGCGTCCTACGTAAACGTCATCCTTTCCACCTGTCTCTAACGGCATCGGATAAACAAGATTAGCCGGATCATCCTGCAAGGTTACGCCCTCGGCAGCAGCGATTGCAGCCTGTGCCTGCTCAACGGTGATTGGCTCCTCGGTCTCAATCCACACACTCTCGCTGTGAGAACGGAGCGAACTTACGCGCACGCACATTGCAGAAGTGCGTATGTCGCTGTGCATAATCTTGCGAGTCTCGTTGAACATCTTCATCTCTTCCTTTGTATAGCCGTTGTCTGTGAACACGTCAATCTGCGGAATTACGTTATATGCCAACTGCACGGGAAACTTCTTGACGGTCTTCACCTCGCCGTCCTCCACGAGTTCCTTATACTGCTGCTGAAGCTCTGCCATTGCCACGGCACCCGCTCCGCTGGCACTCTGATAGCTTGAGATATGCACACGCTTGATGTGTGAGAGCTTCTCGATAGGCTTCAACACAACCACCATCATGATTGTGGTGCAGTTAGGATTGGCAATGATGCCGCGCGGACGGTTGAGCGCGTCCTCCGGATTCACCTCCGGCACAACCAATGGCACGTCCTCGTCCATACGGAACGCGCTGGAATTGTCTATCATCACGGCTCCATACTTGGTTATCGTCTCAGCAAACTCCTTAGACGCTCCGCCTCCGGCAGATACAAAAGCAACGTCAACGCCCTTGAAATCATCGTTGTGCTGCAACAGTTTAACTTCGTATTCCTTTCCCTTGAATGTGTATTTGCTGCCTGCCGAACGCTCGGAACCGAACAGAACCAGTTCATCAATAGGGAAATTTCTCTCTGCCAGAATCCGAAGGAACTCCTGCCCTACGGCTCCACTTGCACCAACAATCGCTACTTTCATATTTTATTTCTTTTATTAGTTATATCGTTTATACGCTGCAAAAATACACATTTTCATCCGATTAAGCGAGAATTTGATATTTTTTTTGCAACTTTGCAGAGGAAAAGAGAAAAGAGAAGAGAGGATAGGGAAGAGAGGAGAGAGATTACCTTTCCTATGAGAAGTCTGAAAACAGAAAATCAACCAACACCCATAAAAGCACATCTCTCTCCCCTCTTCCCTCTCCTCTCTCCTCTTTAATAATTATAATATGCTGAAAATATACGAATATCTTCCGATTACCGACCCCACACTGATATTCTTTGTGGTGCTGCTAATCATCCTTTTCGCCCCTATCGTTATGGGGCGATTACGCATTCCACATATAATAGGTATGGTGCTGGCAGGTGTGCTGATTGGTCAGTACGGCCTGAACATCCTTGAGCGCGATGCGTCTTTTGAGCTGTTCGGCAACGTCGGACTGTATTATATCATGTTCCTTGCCGGATTGGAGATGGACCTTGAGGGCATGAGAAAGAATTTACGGCAGATGGCTATATTCGGTCTGCTGACCTTTGCTGTGCCGTTTCTGATGGCGGTATTCATGGGTGTCGAGCTGTTGAACTACGGCATGACGGCCTCATTGCTCTTGGGCTGCATCATGGCATCGAACACGCTCATCGCCTACCCTATCGTCGGACGCTACGGTTTGCAACGCCACACGGCCTCAACACTCAGCGTCGGTGCGTCGATGCTGTCGCTGTTTCTGTCGCTCGTGGGCGTAGCTGCCATCGTCAACTCGTTCAGTGCGTCGGGCGGACTGCTCTTTTGGACATTGTTTTTCGCTAAGTTCGCAGTCTTCTGCGCCGGCATGATTATATTTGTACCACGCCTCACGCGCTGGTTCCTGCGCAGATATTCCGACTCGGTAATGCAGTTTATCTTCGTTTTGGCCGTCATGTTCATGGGCGGAGCGCTGTCTAATCTTATCGGACTCGAAGGAATCTTCGGTGCTTTCTTCTCCGGTCTCATCCTGAACCGTTTCATTCCGCACGTGTCGCCACTGATGAACCGCATCGAGTTCATCGGCAATGCGCTGTTCATTCCTTATTTCCTTATCGGTGTGGGAATGTTGATAAACGTCCGTCTGCTCTTCGACGGCGGTTGGATTCTTTGGGTGGTGTTCTGCTTTGTGGTGTTCGGAACAGTGGGCAAGGCCATCGCTGCATACATCGCGGCCTTTGTCTTCCGCCTTCCAAAGCTATGGGGACATACTATGTTCGGCCTTACATCGGCCCATGCGGCCGGAGCCATTGCCATGGTGATGGTGGGCCGCAGGATAGAGGTGGCTCCGGGCGAGTTTCTTTTCGGCGACGACGTGCTGAACGGCATCGTGATAATGATTCTCGTTACGTGCATAATATCTACCGTCGTTACCGAGAACGCGGCTAAGGCGGTACGTCTCAAAGAGAAGGACAACACGCCCGACTACTACAAACAGGCCGATGACGAGAAGATTCTCATACCCGTGAAGTATCCTGAATATGCCGACAACCTGCTTGGTATGGCTATAATGATGCGCAACCCGAAACTGAACCGCGGCTTGGTGGCACTGAATGTGGTCTACGATGACGTGAACGCGAAGCGCAATCAGGAGGAGGGCCACAGACTATTGGAACACATCGAGCAGATGGCGAGTGCGGCCGATGTGCCCATACAGTCGCAGGTGCGCATTGCTGCTAACATAGCCAACGGCATAAAGCACGCCTTCAAGGAGTTTCAGGCTTCGGAAATCATCATGGGACTGCACTTCCACAAGGAGGTGTCGAATAAGTTTTGGGGCGAGTTCACACAGAGCCTTTACAATGGTCTGAACCGTCAGATAATGATTGCGCGCATCATGCAGCCGCTGAACACGATACGGAGGATTCAGGTGGCTGTGCCGTCGAGGGCAGAATTTGAGCCGGGATTCCACCGGTGGTTAGAGCGTTTGGCGCGTATGGCGAAGTCGATGGAATGCAGGGTGGTGTTCCACGGCAGACGGGAATCGCTAAATCTGATAAACGAATTTATGCAGAACCGCTACCGCAACGTGCGGGCGGAGTACAAGGAGATGGAGCATTGGAACAAACTGCCGGAGCTTGCGGGGACAATAAAGGAGGATCATCTGTTTGTCGTGGTAACGGCAAGAAAGGGAACGGTGTCGTATAAGAACGCTTTGGAGCGTCTGCCGGACGAGATTAACAATTACTTCTCGGGCAAGACGATTATGATTATCTTCCCCGACCAGTTCGGCGAGGCGATAGACACTATGACCTTCGCTCAGCCTCAGCATACGGAGGAGCGCAGTGCATACGACATTTTCAAAGGGCTGTTTAAGAAAAAGAATTAAAGCCCCCTCCAAACTCCCCCAAGGGGGAGAGTACTAACCACAGGAAGAAGAGGGCATAAAATAAGCTATAAGATAAAATATAAAATAATCACTCCTAATCAATGCCCCGGCTTTATTCCCCTTGGGGATTAGAGGGGGCTTCAAATTATGATAGACATAAAAAACATTACCAAGAGTTTCGGCTCGCTGCAGGTACTGAAAGGAATAGACCTGCACATAGATAAGGGCGAGATAGTGAGTATCGTCGGACCGAGCGGCGCGGGCAAGACTACGCTGCTTCAGATAATCGGTACGCTGGATAAACCCGACACGGGGACGGTGATTGTGGACGGAATAGAGGTAAACGGACTGTCGACGAACAAGTTGAGCCGCTTCCGCAACGAGCACTTAGGCTTCGTTTTCCAGTTCCATCAGCTTTTGCCGGAGTTCACGGCAATAGAGAATATCATGATTCCGGCATATATAGCAGGCAGGAAACAGAGCGATGCAAGGGAACGGGCCGAAGAGCTTTTGCAGTTCATGGGACTCGAGAGCCGCGCCAAGCACAAGCCAAACGAGCTGTCGGGAGGTGAAAAGCAGCGTGTGGCGGTGGCCCGTGCACTGATGAACAATCCTGCTGTAATCCTCGCCGACGAGCCTTCGGGCAGTCTCGACACAAAGAACAAGGAGGAGTTGCACAAGTTGTTCTTCGACTTGCGCGACAAGTTTGGCCAGACATTCGTTATCGTTACACACGATGAGGGACTGGCACAAATAACGGACAGGACAATCAAAATGAAGGATGGATTGTTGGAAATAGAAGACAGAAGTCAGGAGACTGGAGTGCAGACAATACTGAAAGAGATTAAAGATTAATGTTTAGAGTTTAAGATAATTATCCTATTATCAATCTCCCCCACCCTTCTAAAGGATACCCCCACCGTGGGGGGACGGGAGGCCAAATATACACACAATGAGAATAAAACTTGGAGATTATAACCGCTTGACCATTTGCAAGAGTGTGGACTTCGGTCTGTATCTTGACGGCGGTGATGAGGGAGAGATTCTTCTTCCTCAACGTTATATACCCGAAAATGCCAAAATCGGCGATGAAATCGAGGTTTTTATATACCTCGACCAGGAAGAACGTCCCGTAGCGACCACTGAAAAGCCGCTTGCAAAGGTGGGCGACTTCGCCTATCTTGAATGTTCGTGGGTGAACGAATACGGAGCATTCCTCAACTGGGGACTGATGAAGGATATATTTTGCCCGTTCCGCGAGCAGAAGATGCGCATGGTGAAAGGCAACAAGTATATCGTTCACATCCACATTGACGAGGAAAGCTATCGTATCGTGGCTTCGGCAAAGGTGGAACATTACTTGAACAACGAGAAGCCGGCATACAAGCATGGCGAGGAGGTGGACTTGCTCGTATGGCAGAAGACAGACCTCGGCTTTAAGGTTATCATCGACAACCAATACGCCGGCCTGGTGTATGAGAACCAGATATTCAAATATATACACACGGGCGACCGCATAAAGGGTTATATCGACAATGTGCGCGGCGACGGAAAAATCGATGTTACGCTGCAACCTACGGGCAGGAAGCAGACCGTGGACTTCTCGGAGACGCTGCTCGCCTATTTGAAAGAGCATGAGGGTGTGTGCGATTTGGGCGACAAGAGCGAGGCGGAAGACATCAAGCACCGCTTCCAAGTGAGCAAGAAAGTGTATAAACGTGCTGTGGGCGACCTGTACAAACGCCATCTGATTACGGTGAGTCCACTTGAAATAAGACTTGTGAAATAGCTGTGGACCAGTTTTCAAGAACACGGATGCTGCTCGGCAACGAAGCTGTTGAGGTATTGCGGCACTCACACGTCGCCGTGTTTGGCGTGGGCGGCGTGGGCGGTTACGTTGTCGAGGTACTGGCACGCAGTGGTGTCGGGGCTATTGACATTATAGACAATGACCGCGTTAGTCTCACAAACATCAACCGGCAGATTATCGCCCTGCACTCGACGTTGGGGCGACTAAAGGTGGATGTGATGGAAGAACGCATACGGGACATCAATCCCAACTGCATCGTTAGGAAATTTCCGATGTTTTATATACCAAAAGATACTGGCGACATGAAGGCTAACGCCGATGAAATCGACTTTTCTTGCTATGATTACGTGGTGGACTGCATCGATACCGTGAGCGCGAAAATCGACTTGATACGGCGTTGCTACGAACTGGACATCCCTTTATTATCGTGTATGGGCGCGGCAAACAAGATGGATGCGACGGCATTCCGCATTGCCGACATTAATGAGACTAATATGGATCCGCTTGCAAAGGTGATAAGGAAGAAGCTCCGCAAACTGAACATTCCTCGTCAGAAGGTGGTGTATAGCGAAGAAGAGCCTATAAAACCCGAGGCTGACTCTTCGATGGAATCGGACATTTTTGAAGCAAAACCCGAAAATAGCGAAGCCTCCTGCGCGACATCACACCGTCCTATTCCGGCGAGCAACGCTTTCGTTCCGGCTGCCGCAGGACTTATTGCCGGCGGCGAAGTGATTAAGGACATTATTGCAAGACATACCAAAGAATTATAAAAAGAAAGCGAGACAGATAGAGGATAGGCTTTTAGTAATGCAGCCCTACTCTATTATCTCGCTTTTTCGGTTCATCAGATAAATACAGGGGACAACCTATTTCGGTCGAACAACATAGTACTATGGCGCAATACTCGAGTAATTCGGGCGCAGTACTCAAGTAATTCGGGCGCAGTACTCAAGTAATTCCGGCCTGATTACTCAAGTATTTCCGGCCTGATTACTCAAGTATTTTGGCTTCAGTACTGGAGTAATCCGGCCTTAAATACTCTGAGCATGGCGTAAAGGTGTGCAAAGGTGCGAAATAATATCTAATAAAAGACTTCCACTATATTTAGCGGGTGAGTCCCTTTTCGTTTTTATTTCTTGAAAAGCAGAAGCCTTTGCAGCTTCCTTTACGCTTATTCGTAGTTTCTTTTACCGTTTAGAAGATTCTTCCTGTGAGAGTGAATTTCAGTACTGGATAGACGGTAAACTTATCGACAATCTTCGAAATATCGTCGTCAACATCTGCCAAATCATCGGTCAAGACTTCCGAACCTCCTTGATAAACTTTCATCTTTCCATGTATCTGAAGACCTAATTCTGTGCGGAAACCGATGCGCTTTTTAGGTACAAGGCGACCGTAACCGATACCAAAATACGGACGGAAAGCATTTACCTTGATTTCGCCCGAAGCATCTCCGTTCTCGTCAAAGCTCAACTGATACTTGTCTATCTGCGCATAGATCTGGTCTGAATATTGCGGATTATCAGCGATGAAGCGCTGCAACTCTGAACTATGTCCTCTTAACTTAGCTATCTTAGAGCCTCCAAAAGAGAAGCCTGCGGCCACGAACAAAGCGTTCTTATCTCCAAACGGATAGCAACTAACTTTGAAATCAGCAGTTGTACGTGCAAACTTACCCTCGATATTCACTTGGTCGACAGGAATCTGAACTGTCGTTCCACCAACATTAATATCGTTAAAGTCTACATCCACATCCCCATCAACCTTAAAGCCGGGCATAAAATTAACACCAGCACTTACCTCAAGATATTTGGTAACAGGAGCGGCAACATTAATTCCGATACCTTCCGTACCAAGACTGAAACCTGCACCAACATGATTAAAGATTCCATAGAACTCCTCTTCTTGTGCTGACACTTTGGTAAATCCTAACAAAACTAAAGCAATTAGTAATAATTTTCTCTTCATTGTTCTTATTTTACGTTAATAATGTTTTATCATCGCAAATATATATAAATATTCTTTAACTTCCAAAATAATTAGGAATTTATGTTACGATTTTTTTATTTATGTTCTTATCCTTATATTATATGTCATTAAATTAAGGTAGTCTCTATAAATTAGCTTAAAGAAAGACAAAAAGAAAAAGCACAATCTGCATCCCGGAATCAGGATTCAGATTGTGCTTTTGGCACACTATTTTATTCTATTTCAGTCTATCTTAAGACTAAAAACACGTTATGTATCAGCCGTTTTGCATCTGCCAGCGGGCTTTTTGCTTTTAGAACTCAGCCGTTTTTGGCGTTCTCGGGAATGGAATGACATCGCGAATGTTCTGCATACCGGTAACGAAGAGTATCAGACGCTCAAAACCGAGACCGAAACCGCCGTGCGGGCAGCTTCCGTACTTACGCGTATCGAGATACCACCACATATCCTTCATCGGAATATTGCGGCGCTCTATCTCGCCCATCAGCTTGTCATAGCTTTCCTCACGCACTGAACCACCGATGATTTCGCCAATCTGTGGGAACAGCACATCAGTGCCCTGAACGGTCTTGCCGTCCTCATTTATCTTCATATAGAAGGCCTTGATGTCCTTCGGATAGTCGCACATGATGACCGGCTTCTTGAAATGATGCTCCACGAGGAAACGCTCATGCTCGCTGGCGAGGTCCATTCCCCATGAAACGGGATTCTCGAACTTATGTCCGTTAGCTACGGCCTCCTCCAAAATCTTGATTCCTTCGGTGTAAGGCAGACGCACGAAGCTGTCTTTAAGTACTCCCTCCAGACGCTCTATCAAAGTCTTGTCAATCATCTGATTGAGGAAAGCGAGGTCGTCCTTGCAGTTATCGAGTGCCCAACGCACGCAATATTTGATAAAGTCTTCCTCCAAATCCATCAGATCGTTCATGTCGATGAACGCCACTTCCGGCTCAATCATCCAAAATTCGGCAAGATGGCGCGGTGTGTTGGAGTTCTCTGCACGGAAAGTCGGACCAAATGTATATATCGCTCCAAGTGCCGTAGCACCGAGTTCGCCTTCGAGCTGACCGCTGACTGTGAGCGAGGTCATCTTACCGAAGAAGTCGTCGTCATACTTTATCTTTCCTTCCGCGTCTTTTTTAAGGTCGTAGAGGTTCTTGGTCGTTACCTGGAACATCTCGCCCGCGCCCTCACAGTCGCTCGCCGTGATAATTGGCGAGTGGAAATAGAAGAATCCGTGGCTGTGGAAATAGTTGTGTATGGCAATCGCCATATTATGACGGATGCGCATCACAGCTCCGAAAGTATTGGTGCGCAAACGCAAATGTGCGTACTGACGCATATATTCGAAGCTCTGTCCCTTCTTCTGCATAGGATAGTCGTTGCCACAAAGACCGTAAACCTCAATGCTTTCACATTGTATTTCCACGGTCTGGCCTTTGCCCTGGCTTTCCACGAGAGTACCTACGGCACTGATACAAGCTCCGGTAGTGATGGTCTTCAATACCTCCGCATCGACCTTTGTAGGGTCTACGACAATCTGTATATTCTTTATTGTAGAGCCGTCATTCAGCGCAATGAAGTCAACAGCCTTACTACTACGATGGGTGCGCACCCATCCTTTTACGTTAATCTGTTTTCCAAAGTCGGTGCTTGCAAGCGCATCGACAACTTTTACTCTTTTCATAATTCACTCAGTTGATTACTCAAATGCTCCCATGCGAAGCATATCGACTTCCTTCTCCGTGAGGAAGCGCCAATCGCCACGACGGAGATTCTTCTTTGTCAGTCCGGCAAACTGCACGCGGTCGAGTTTCACAACACGATAGCCGAGGCTCTCGAAAATACGGCGAACGATGCGGTTCTTGCCACTGTGAATCTCTATTCCCACCTGACTCTTATCCGTTTCGCTGGCATATTCGATTGCGTCTGCATGGATTTCACCGTCCTCAAGGGTTATTCCCTCTGAGATTTGCTGCAAGTCATGAGCAGTAACATTCTTGTCGAGATATACGTGATATACCTTCTTCTTAAGGAATTTCGGATGCGTAAGTTTACTTGCGAGGTCGCCGTCATTAGTAAAGAGCAGTACACCCGTTGTGTTACGGTCGAGCCGGCCAACAGGATAGATACGCTCACGGCACGCATTCTTCACAAGATCCATAACGGTCTTGCGCTGCTGAGGGTCGTCGCTGGTGGTTACATAGTCCTTCGGCTTATTGAGAAGCACATACACTTTCTTCTCCAGTACAACCGGGTCATCATGAAACTTCACCTCATCGGTGCGCATTACTTTCGTTCCAAGCTCTGTAACGACCTCACCATTAACGGTAACAACGCCTGCCTGAATGAACTCGTCAGCCTCACGACGACTGCAAACGCCGGCATTAGCAAGGAATTTATTCAAACGAATCGGCTCATTCGGGTCGATATGGTCTTCCTTATACTCGATGCGTTTCTTCATGCTGTACTTCGCATTCGGATTATATCCTGGCGTGTATTGGCGATAACCGCCCTGCTGATAGCCACCGCGCTGGCTGTAACCGCCACGCTGCTGATAGCCGCCACGCTGGTTGTTATAGCCGCCTTGACGTGGCTGATAACCTCCACGAGGCTGATAGCCGCCCTGACGAGGCTGGAATCCACTTTCTTCTCCCTCCTGATTATTGTTGTAACGAGGGCGATAGCCGTTGTTAGGACGCTGCTGATAGCCACCCGGACGAGACTGATAGCCACCCTGACGAGGCTGATAACCGCCCTGACGTGGCTGGAATCCGCCTTCTTCTCCCTCCTGATTATTGTTGTAACGAGGACGATAGCCGTTGTTAGGACGCTGCTGATAGCCACCCGGACGAGACTGATAACCGCCCTGACGTGGCTGATAGCCACCGGCATTGTAACGTGGACGGTATCCGGTCTGCTGATGTGTGCTGCCGGTTCCACTCTGGAGACCTGCTCCAAAGCCCTCCGGACGGAATCCGCCTTCGTCATTACTGTTTGTTTTTTCACTACTGTAAGCGCGCTGATTGTGTATGCGCGGACGCTGTGGGCGACTTCCCACACGGTAATCTTTCTGATAGCCTGACTGTCCTACAGGCGAGTAGCCCTCACGACTATTCCCGTTCTGCCCAACGGACTGATTTTGGTCTTTTTCCATTTCTTCTGACATAGTTTCCTAAAATATTTAAGCCTCACGGCCCGGTTAATAATTATTTGATTTAATTTATATATTTCTTATACATTATATTATATACCCGTATAGTTATGAGGAGTGATTGCCATAAGTTCTGTTTTAACATTATCGCTGACATTAAGGCCACGGATAAACTCATGTATTGTCTCCTCCGTCATCTTGGTATTCGTTCTTGTCAATGCTTTCAAGGCTTCGTATGGATGCGGATAAGCCTCACGGCGCAAGATTGTCTGTATGGCTTCGGCCACCACTGCCCATGTATTGTCCAAATCCTCGGCTATCTTATCACCGTTAAGTATGAGCTTGCGCAAGCCTTTCAGCGTACTCTGTATAGCTATCACGCCATGTCCGAGGGGCACACCGATATTGCGAAGAACCGTAGAATCGGTCAAATCGCGCTGCAAACGGCTCACCGGCAACTTCTGAGCGAGGAACTGCAAGACGGCATTGGCTATACCGAGATTGCCCTCACTGTTCTCGAAGTCAATCGGATTCACCTTGTGCGGCATAGCACTTGAGCCGACTTCGCCCGCCTTAATTTTCTGTTTGAAGTATTCCATAGATATATACATCCAGAAATCGCGGTCGAGGTCGATGATGATTGTATTGATACGACGAAGTGCATCGAACACGCTTCCGAGATTGTCGTAGTTGCTTATCTGCGTAGTAAACTGCTCGCGCTCCAATCCGAGTTTCTCGCTCACGAAGCGATTGCCGAACGCTTTCCAGTCATACTGAGGATAAGCCACATGATGCGCGTTGTAGTTGCCTGTCGCTCCACCGAACTTTGCGCTCATCTTGCAAGACTTCAACTGTGCAAGCTGCTCTTTCAAGCGATAGACAAACACCATTACCTCTTTGCCGAGCCGTGTCGGCGATGCAGGCTGGCCGTGTGTCTTGGCAAGCATCGGAACGTCCTTCCATTCGCAGGCATACTCCTCAAGTTGCGCAATAAGTTCCTCTATCTGCGGGCAGTACACGTTTTCGAGTGCTTCTTTAATAGACAACGGCACACTTGTATTATTGATATCCTGCGATGTCAGACCGAAGTGTATAAACTCCTTATACTCATCCAGTCCGCCTATTTTATCAAGTTCCTCCTTGATAAAATACTCTACAGCTTTCACATCGTGGTTTGTCGTCTTTTCAATCTCCTTTACGCGAGCCGCACATTTCTCATCAAAATTCTTGTAGATGTCGCGCAACTTGCCAAACAAAGCATGGTCAAAGCCTGCCAACTGTGGCAGGGGAAGCTCGCAAAGGGTTATGAAATACTCTATCTCTACCCGAACACGGTAGCGGATTAACGCATATTCTGAGAAATAATCCGCAAGACTCTCTGTTTTACCTCTATAACGACCGTCAATTGGTGATATGGCGGTCAGCAAATCTAATTCCATTACTTTAATACGTATTATTTAGGCGCAAAAATACAAATTTATATCGACAAGAGCGTCATTATTTCGCAAAAAGTTACTAAATAGCCAATAAAAAAAGTCCCGCAACATAAAATGTCGCAGGACTTCATTGTGGGCGTTGACGGATTCGAACCGCCGACCCTCTGCTTGTAAGGCAGATGCTCTAAACCAGCTGAGCTAAACGCCCTTACTTTCTAAAAGCGATGCAAAGGTAAGACTAATATTCCAAACCGCCAAATTTTATCACACTTTTTTTCAACATTTCGATCAATTCCTTGTAAAAGCCACCGAAGCGATACTGATTTTCACATCTCCGGCACGCAATATCGGTCTCGCGCAGGCTGTTACAGTAGCTCCGGTCGTTACCACATCGTCTACTATCAGCACGTGTTTACCTGCCAGGCGATGGGCATCTACGAGTTCAAAAGCGCCTTCCACATTCTCCATACGCTCACGAAATTCCAAATGCGTCTGACTTTCAGAGAACGACAGTCTCCTCACGGCCTTGCGCTCAATGGGCAGACGCGTCATAGAACGTATTCCACGGGCAATCTTCTCGCTCTGATTATAGCCTCTCTGACGCTCACGGACACGTGCGAGTGGCAGCGGAACAATCACATCCACGTTTTCAAAGAAACCGCACCGCTCCAGTTCCTCGGCCAATAGCCGGCCTAAAGTCTCCCCCACCTCCGGCGAACCGTAGTATTTCAGTTTGTAAATAAGATTATTGGCTTGCGACCGACTTTCGTAAAAGGCAAGCGCGGCGCATCGCTCTATCGGTATTTTTCCATAGAAAAGGCGTGCCATCTCGTTGTCCGTCGGATTCTCATAATGCCCTGTGCGTGGCAGATGATAGTTGCACACGGCACACAAATCTTCCTCCATAACACACAAACGGCCTCCACAAATGGGACATTGGCGCGGCGAAATAAAGTCGGCCAGACGCGAGATTATGCTAATCTTCGGCATATTCGATGTCGGTATTGAGACATTGCTTTATCACATCCATCGTAAAACCGCGTCCCATAGCATATTTTATCAGTTTCATATCTCTTTCATAATCCGACGCGGCTTTTATGCTTCTGCGTTTTGCTTTCATCATCGGCATCAATATTTCTGAGTATTCTTCAATGCTCACCTCATCAAGGAACGGTCTGTAAACGCTCTCGTCTATGCGTTTTGTCCATAGGGCCTGCTCTATCTTACGGCGTCCCCACTTATTGAATTTCAGTTTGTCGCGCACGAACATACGGCAGAATCGGCTGTCGTCCACATACCGTCCTTTAACGAGTTCTGCCATCACACGTGCCTGAGCCGTTTCCGGAAGTCCCCAACGACGCATTTTCGCCGTCATGTCATACGAGCAATATTCGCCGCGCGAGCACAATCCGGCAAGCCGTTGCAATGCTTGTTCCTCGGTTATCTCTCTTTTTTCCATCCTGTTTTCCTCATCTTTTAATAGCCGCACGCATCAGCCTGTTCTCATATCCGCAGTCTGTGTTCACGGTAACATCAACAAATCCGAGCCCCGAAAGCATAGCTTTCATATCGTCAACAAACAGCGGATTGATTTCAAAATACAGTCTACCGCCATCCGTCAGGGCTTGGGTTGCATATCGGGCGATGGCAGTATAGAATTTTATCGGGTCTTCATCGGGTACAAACAGGGCCGTCGGCGGCTCATAATCAAGTACGTTCCGGCGCATTCCCGCCCTCTCATGGTCGCACACGTAGGGCGGATTGCTCACGATAACATCATACTTTTCCGTTGCCGGCGCAGGGTTCAGGGCATCCATAGCAAACACGTTGATGTCGCGCCCAAGCAGTCTTGCATTCTCCCGGCTCACTTCTATCGCCACGTCGGATATATCGTAGGCCGACACCTGCATCTCAGGAAACGCGCCTTTCATTTCCAAAGCTACACACCCGCTACCGCAACAGCAGTCGAGCAATCGCTTTTCATCGGTCATATCCGCCACCATCCAAGCCACGAGCGCGGCGGTTTCCGGTCGCGGAATGAGCACACCTGGCTTCACGACATACCTGCTTTCGCCGAAATAAGCATATCCGAGGACATACTGCACAGGCTCGTTCCGCAGCAACCTTCCGAGAATCCTCTCCGTCTCTCCGTTCTGCTCCTCGCTCATACGCTCATCTTCGCCCATACAGATGTCCGTCCTATTCAGTCCGAACCGTTCCTCATACACGAGCGAAGCTATCGCACGCGCCTCCCGTTCGTCATATATTGCCGTCAGCTTGCGCCAAAAATCTCTATACATCATAGCCGTGCAAAGTTACGGAAAATCATCGGAACTGTAATGAAAAAGACAAGAAATACCTTCAGAAAGAGTAAAAGTTCTTTCTCTACAGCCCTTTAAGATACAGACATAAACTCGTTACACTTTTAATGGTTTATTCCATAATGTCTCAAACTCTTTTGCAGAAACAGATAGAGGATTAAAACTTCTGTAATCCTCAAGCGTAAGATCATTGTCTACCCAATAGCCTAAATTATCTTCGTAAGGAGCTTTAAATACAACATTTCCCTCTGCGTCCATACCGATTTCTCTATTGGTGTAATTGTCCGCTGTGTCATATTCTACATACCAAACAAAGACCTTATCGATATTACCTTCCAATGTTGGATTAGCTTTCGGCACAACCCAATCCAATATTTTAAACAAGACTTTCTTCAAAAAGGAATTTCTTGTATCTGATTCTGTCTTTTTTTCTTGCAATTGAAACTTTATATACAACATCATTATATCCTTTATCTTTGCAGTTTATGAATTTTAAGACTAATTGTGGCATCAAGAAACTTATCAACATCCCGAATATCCAACGAATCTGTAGAATTATGCTGTAAGAAAGATCTTTTGTCTACAAATACAAATTTACCTATTGATACATCATCAATCTCCAAACCGTAATTCCTTAACAAGACATTCATTGTCTTACAAAAAGAAGATGATTTTATAACATCTTTCATACTCGTCTGTCCCATACGTGCAATTCCTAAAGAGACTTCGACATTCAAACTACCACTTGACAATAAGCCATAGTCCAAAAATGTGAGTGTACCAATATCATTAGTTGCAGATATTCTTTCTAAGAACATACCTATAAGATATAACTGTTGTTGATAATTTGCCCTCTTATATCCACTATTTATATGTGCATTCTTGTCAAAAACAGAAGTATCAGACGGTATTACCACTTTACAATATAGATTCCTGAATATTATGTTCATTTCCTTTTTCTCCGGCATATCAAAAAGCTCGCAAGACAAACTCATCGTGTCATTACCATTTACAGCATAATAGGTATATTCCATACCATAACCAAGATCCTCAGAAGGACCTTCTATTATCATTATAGAGTCAGAAGAACCAACCAGCCCGCCTTTAGTACCATTACCATTACTGCAACTCAATGCAACAATTACAACAAATATTATAAAAATGTTCCGCATTATATTATCTATATGTGATTTTCTTTGAACATATAACAGTATCCTCTTTGGCTTCATCAGTTTTTTCTATTTCTATCACAAACATCCAGGGAGAAAACAACTGTTCAGGAATATCATCTTTGTATTTATAGAAGCCATAATAGTTGAGATTTCATTTGATTTATGTTATTTATCTAACGACAAAGATATGTGCAACGAATTACACATTAGTTTATACTCTTGCTTTGTTAATGGCCCAGTTGTTTTATCTTTATTTTTGTCTACGATCCAAAAACAAGTACCGATGTTTCTGCACTTTTGCACCATTCTATTAATACTGTCTTTCTCTACAGAAGGCAGTCCTATCCAATAATAATCTGCAATATCAAAGACTGGCAACTGTCTGACAACAATATAATTATCATCATAATTATAATTCTCTATGTGATCCGGTATAGCTAAATAAAGGTTTTTATTCTTATCGATCTTGCATATTACATCTTCATTAAATACATAATTTCCACCAAGACTAATAGTTTCAAGTTCTTCATACGGGAAAGTCAACACCAATCTCCATATAAAGGATACTACACATATAAATGCAATTGAAACCAAAATGATTAGAGAGTATTTTACTTTTTTCATTTTAATATTCATAGATAGCTATATTAAGAACTCATTATATGCTTTTACAGATATGTTCATAAAACCTATAACGCTCTATTCTTGATAAAAATCTCCAATGAGTTGAGGTAATCTGTATCCAATTTTATATATCTTACTTTATCAAACGGTATTCTTGCCTTCTCATCATAATTTGCATTAGTGTCTATCAAGTCTACCATAAAAGACTTATCATGTACACAGCAAATAGTACCGACATAAACAGCATTATTCTTATCTAACCCAAGTTCTATCAATTGTCCTAATGCCATAATATGGAGAAAGAATTCATGATAGTCATCAAGACTTAGATTGCTGATATATTCTTTATCATTTTGAAATTGGGTATATTTAAGTGGAATAATCTGCGATAACATTACATCCAAACCAGCCAACTCTACATCTTGTATATTCCTGATGTATTTTTTGTTTGTAAACATTATGCCATCAAGGACATAGTCAACTACATTATCTTTTGTACAGAGCCATTGCCTGCCGTCTTTTAAAACGGCTCCGTGTCGTGGATTATCACCATAACGGCTTATTTTATATTCAACTATTTCCATAATCTGTTATTTTCCCTTTATTACTATTTCTGTAAATTAACACCATACAACAATAGCAAGCCCTCACTAATCTCTTCACACAACAATTGAAAATTATCCAACATTATTCTCACATCTTCATCATTATGATTTTTTAGATATTCTTTTAATGTATATTTTG
>URER01000015.1 GCA_900547005.1 uncultured Prevotella sp. | reverse complement strand
GAGGTACTGACTGAACACTGTTGAGGTACTGACTGAACACTGTTGAGGTACTGACTGAACACTGTTGCTACACTTGCGCCCTCTGACGAGGCAAAAGTATGGTGTCCGATGATGGCGCAGAGAAAATTTGCATGAAAGCAACTGTGTATTGACAAACGAAATAAGTCCCCGATGCTAAAAGCACCGGGGACTCTATCTTAGTAATAATCTTATTACTTTTTAATTAACCGAGGTTTCGATTACTTTACGTAAACGATAGCAAGACGGTTAGAAGTTGTGCCCTGTACACCCTTACCCGTAGCCTCGTCAACAACTACGCCACGGCCTTTGAGGTAATCAGCAACAACATTTGCACGATCCTGAGACAGCTTGTCGTTGATAGCCTTGCTTCCTTCCGGAGATGCTGTACCTACGATCTGAACGTGCTTGCCTTCTGCAACTTCGTCAAGAGCCTTCTTAGCGTCAGCTGTGAGAACAGACTTACCCTGAGCGAATGTTACGAAAATCAGGTCAGATACGCTAACTTCCTTAACAACTTCCTTAGCAGGAACCTCTACGATCTTCTCAACAACCTGCGGCTTGCGGTTACGGAGTTCGTTGATCTGAGCGTTCAAAGCATCGATTTCAGCCTGATCACGGAGCTCAGCAATCTTGAAGTTGTGAGTACCGTTAGAGTTCTTGAACTTGTAGATAAGACCTGCGTTGAGCTGAACCATAGAGTTGTTCAAGTTGTATGCGCCATTGTGACCAAGACCATTGTTTCCAGCAAGTGCCCATGTGATAGATGGCTCTACATATACCTGCCACTCCTTGTTACCACCGAAGTTGTAAGCAAGGTCAAGACCAGCCTTAGATGTCAGAGCGTCTGAACGGTTGCCTTCAAGTGCTGTGCAGCTGAATGTGTGTCCCCAGCCCATACCATAGACTGCGATAACTTCAAATGCACGTGGCTCACCTTTGTAACCACCGAAGAGGTTGCTCATGTTTACAGTTCCGAGCAAAGAAGTGTTCAAGAACTTTGCTACTGTGTGAGAACCATAGTGATAACCATTAGCTCTATCGTTGAAATATACGTTGCTCTCAACTGCGAGACCAAATACCGGAGTCATCCAGCGACCTACACGAAGACCTGCATTTGCATTCAGGTTACTCAACCAACGGTTTTCTGTTGTCTTTGTAGCAACACCACCATTGATACCAACATAAACGTTGTCAAAGATTTTGCTTTCCTGTACAGTCTGAGCTGATACAGAAACTGCCATTGCAGCAGCTGCAAACATTAAAACTAACTTTTTCATTTTTCTCTCTTATTTAAATTAATAATTAATTATAATCCCTCTCTATTTTGGTGCAAAGTAATAAAAAATTAATGTAACAGCCAAATTATTTCTTATTAATTTCGTATTTTAGAACAAAAAAGGGAACAAAAGAAACATAAAAACCAACTTTATCACATGATTTTAGCTTTTGTAAGGCGTTTAATGAAAAAAGCCCGTGCGCATCACTGCGGGCGGGCTTCCAAATTAGAGAGTTATAAAAAAATCAAGTTTTCTATTTGTTTGTATTTATTTCTTCGTTCTAATTACACCTTATTATATAATAATATATGTTACGCCTATTATATATAATATATGCCACTTTTTGTGCATTATTGCTTAGATATAATCTTCATGCCCTCTTCCACGGCCTGCATATTGAGTGGTATGAGTCCATGATGTCGTTCAGGAAGACTTTTGTAGAGTGCTTTTTGTAATCCCTCGGTACTTACAACCGGACATACTTTGAGCAAGCCTCCGAGTACAATCATATTGAACACCTTAGAGTTTTTCATCTCGGCCGCCTTGTCCATAGCGTCAATACGATACACTTCGATGTCGGTACGTGTAGGCGGATTGATGACTCCGTAGCCGTCGTAGATGAGAATGCCACCGGGCTTAATCTTCGACTCAAACTTATCAAGCGATGGCTGGTTCAAAACTATGGCAACATCGTACTTACTAAGTATTGGCGAAGAAACGCGCTCATCGCTCACAATGACCGTAACATTGGCCGTTCCGCCACGCTGCTCCGGTCCGTAAGCCGGCATCCAGGTTACTTCCTTGTCTTCCATCAATCCGGAATATGCCAGAATCTTACCCATAGAGAGTACGCCCTGACCTCCGAATCCACTTATAATTATTTCCTTTTTCATAAATCAGTCGTATCTTTTAGGTCGCCTTTGTGATAAAATTCAAACATATTCTCTTCCATCCATTGGTTGGCTTTCACAGGAGAGAGTTTCCAACCGCTGTTACAAGTAGAAACAATCTCGACAAGCGATGAGCCCTTGCCTTGCATCGATGCCTCGAAAGCCTTGCGGATGGCCTTTTTCGCCTTGCGGATAGCAGCTACATTCTCCACACTCTGACGCGTGACATAGCACGTTCCTTCGAGTTGGGCAGCCATCTCTGTGATTTTAAGAGGATAGCCATGAAGCTGTGGGTCGCGCCCGTAAGGGCAAGTGGCTGTCTTCTGACCGATAAGAGTCGTCGGTGCCATCTGTCCACCCGTCATGCCGTAAATAGCGTTATTGATGAAGATGATTGTGATATTCTCACCACGGTTCAATGCGTGGATAGTCTCACAAGTACCAATACAAGCAAGGTCGCCATCACCCTGATAAGTGAACACAAGACGGTCGGGCATAAGTCGCTTAAGAGCAGTAGCCACAGCCGGAGCACGTCCGTGAGCAGCTTCCTGCCAGTCGATGTCGAGATAACGATAGGCAAACACCGCACAACCTACCGGCGACACGGCAACGGTCTTGTCTTCCATACCCATTTCTTCGATAATCTCGGCCACAAGCTTATGAACTACGCCATGCGAACATCCCGGACAATAGTGCATCGGGGTGTCGTTCATCAGTGTCGGCTTCTTATATACAAGGTTTTCCGGGCTTATTATATCGTTCATAACAGCTTCTCCTTTAATACGTTAACAATTTCTTCGGGTTCGGGAACAATTCCTCCGAGACGGCCGAAATGTTCCACGCGCTCCTCGCCATTGACAGCCAGACGCACGTCATCTACCATCTGACCGGCATTTATCTCTACAACAAGCACGCCATTTGTCTTCCTCGCCATTTCCGCTATTTGCTTCTCGGGGAACGGCCAAAGCGTGATAGGACGGAAAAGCCCCACCTTGATGCCTTCCTCGCGGGCTATCTCGATGGCTTTCTCGGCCAGTCGGGCAGCACTTCCGAACGCAACAATCATGTAGTCGGCATCTTCCATCTGCATGGTCTCATAGCGCACCTCCTTCTCCTTTATCTCGTTATACTTGGCTTGCAAGTGCAAGTTACGCTGTTCCATCACCTCCGGCTTCAACTCAAGCGATGTTATTATATTCGGCTGACGTTCCTTTGAACGTCCCACCGTTGCCCACGGACATTCCTTGCGTATCTGTTCATCGGTGCGACGGGGCTTCATCGGAGGCATTACCACCTTCTCCATCATCTGACCGATGACACCATCACTAAGAATCATAGCAGGGTTGCGATACTTGAACGCAAGCTCGAAAGCAAGATCCATGAAATCGGCCATCTCCTGAACGGAGTTCGGAGCAAGCACAATCACGTTGTAGTCGCCGTTTCCACCGCCACGTGTCGCCTGAAAATAATCACTTTGAGACGGCTGGATGGTTCCAAGTCCCGGTCCTCCACGCTGCACATTCACTATCACGCCCGGAAGCTCCGCACCTGCCATATAGGAAATGCCTTCCTGCATAAGAGCCACACCGGGACTTGACGATGATGTGAATACGCGCTTGCCGGCACCTGCACCGCCATAAATCATATTGATAGAAGCCACCTCGCTCTCCGCCTGAAGAACCACCATACCGGTTGTCTCCCACGGTTTTAGCTCGGCGAGTGTTTCCAAGACCTCACTTTGCGGAGTTATAGGATAGCCGAAATAGCCATCGGCACCGCAACGAATGGCTGCATGGGCTATCGCCTCATTGCCTTTCATCAATGTTACTTCCTTTTCTGCCATATTCTACTCCTCCACCTTTTTACGATAAACGGTTATACATCCATCCGGACACACGATGGCACACGATGAACAGCCGACACACCTCTCAGCATTTACCGGCTCCACATAGGGATACCCGTGTACGTTTACCTTCTTTTGCGCAATGGTAATCACCTCCTGAGGACAGGCAACAACGCATAGTTGACAGCCCTTACACCTGTCGGTGTTCACCACTATTGCTCCTTTGATTTTGCTCATATTATTAAATTTAAGAAGTCTCTTTTTTATTCCACTAAAGGCGCACGCCTTTGTCCGAAAGCATTCCGACGATAACGGCCGGGCTTATGGATTATATGCGTCCTTATTATAGAAGTTAAGTATGTCGTCGAGCATCCGCTTGGCTTCTACGGCAGGCGAATCAGGGTCGAGTTCAATAGCTTCCAAATAGCAGTCGATGGCGTGTTTCCAATCGCTCTGCCGCCTGTACTCATTGCCTTTCTGATACCACTCCTCAGCCGTCATACCTTATTTTATTTATAAAACTCTTTCTTTCCTGCCGACAAAGTGTTCTTCATCAGCGAGCATATCGTCATTGGACCGACACCGCCGGGTACCGGAGTGATATACGAACACTTCTCTGCCACTTCGTCGAACTTGACATCGCCATTCAGGCGGAAGCCACTCTTGCGCGTAGCGTCCGGCACACGGGTTGTGCCAACATCGATTATCACGGCACCATCTTTCACCATATCGGCTGTTACGAAGTCAGGACGGCCTATCGCCGCAATGATGATGTCGGCCTCGCTGCACTCTTTCTTCAAGTCCTTTGAGCGGCTGTGGCATACGGTAACGGTCGAGTCGCCATATTGCTTCTGCATCATGAGTTGAGCCATCGGCTTACCCACAATGTTGGAACGTCCGAGCACGACACACTTCTTGCCACTTGTCTCTATATTATAATGTCTCAGCAACGTGAGTATTCCGAGCGGAGTGGCCGAGATGAAACAAGGCAATCCGATAGCCATACGCCCAACATTGATGGGATGGAATCCGTCCACATCCTTGCGATAGTCTATTGCCTCGATAATCTTCTGCTCGTCGATGTGCTTCGGGAGCGGAAGTTGAACGATAAATCCGTCAACGTCGGCATCCTTATTGAGCTTGTCTACACACGCCAAGAGTTCTTCCTCCGTAACGTCATCCTCATATCGAATGAGCGTAGACTTGAATCCGCATTGCTCGCAAGCCAGCACCTTGTTCTTCACGTATGTCTCCGAACCACCGTCATGCCCTACGAGAACGGCTGCCAGATGGGGCTGTTTGCCACCATCCGCCATAATTTTCTTCACCTCCCCGGCTATCTCTGCCTTAATCGCCGTAGCCGTTGCCTTTCCATCTATCAGTTGCATAATATTCTTATCTTTTAGAATTTGGGCATTCCGGGCATACCTTTCATCCGACCCATCATACCAGCCATTTTAGAACCTGTCATCATCTTCATCATCTTGCGCGTCTGGTCGAACTGCTTTATCAGGCGGTTCACCTCCTGAATGCTCGTCCCCGAACCTTTGGCAATACGCTGACGACGACTTGTATTGAGCAGTTCTGGGTTTGTACGCTCCTTCGGGGTCATACTCTGAATTATAGCCTCGATACCTTTGAAAGCATTGTCGTCGATATCAACGTCGCGTATGGCCTTGCCCACACCGGGAATCATCGCCGCAAGATCTTTAATATTACCCATTTTCTTGATTTGCTGAATCTGATTCATGAAGTCGTTGAAGTCGAACTGATTCTTCTGAATCTTCTTCTGAAGCCGGCGTGCCTCCTCCTCATCGAACTGCTCCTGAGCTCGCTCCACGAGGCTGACAACATCTCCCATTCCGAGAATACGGTCGGCCATACGCTCAGGGTGGAACACATCGATAGCTTCCATCTTCTCGCCCGTTCCGATAAACTTGATAGGCTTCGTAACCACCGTGCGTATCGAGAGAGCCGCACCGCCACGGGTATCGCCATCGAGCTTGGTCAAGACCACGCCGTCAAAGTCCAAACGGTCGTTGAATTCCTTAGCCGTATTTACAGCATCCTGTCCTGTCATGGAGTCGACAACAAACAGAGTCTCGTTGGGATTAACGTGATTCTTCAAGCCCTCTATCTCGTTCATCATCTCCTCATCCACTGCCAATCGGCCTGCCGTATCGATGATAACAGTATCGTAGCCTTTTGCCTTTGCCTCGCGGATGGCATTGTCGGCAATCTCGTTCACGTTCTTGTTCTCCGGTTCGCTATATACCGGTACGCCCACCTGCTCGCCAACGACCATAAGCTGCTGGATGGCTGCCGGACGATATACGTCGCAAGCTACGAGCAACGGTTTCTTGTGCTTCTTGTTCTTGAGCATATTGGCGAGCTTTCCGCTAAACGTGGTCTTACCAGAACCCTGCAAACCGCTCATCAAGACTATCGACGGCCTGCCTTCGAGCTTCAACTCCACGGCCTCGCCACCCATCAGACTTGCCAACTCGTCATGTACGAGCTTCACCATCAACTGACCCGGCTTCACAGCCGTCAGCACGTTCATACCCAAAGCCTTCTGCTTCACGGTATCGGTAAATGTTTTGGCAACTTTATAGTTAACGTCGGCATCAAGCAGCGCGCGACGCACATCTTTCAGAGTTTCCGCAACGTTTATCTCGGTAATCTTTCCCTCTCCCTTAAGTATCTTAAACGAGCGTTCAAGTCTATCACTTAAATTTTCAAACATAGTTTAATTCAGATATATAACAAATAGCGGACGCTTTTCGTCCGATAAACCCTAATTTCTCTCGCAAAATTACTAAAAATGCCATAAACGAAAGAGATTGCGTCTGCCCTATTTCAATTATTTTTATATTGTTAACTAAATCCTGCTCACATCCATTAGGCATGTGCAATGGATTTTCAAAAAAAATTATATAAAAGTATTTCAGACGAGGTACCGAAGTAATCTGGCTGTAGTATTGCAGTATTCGGGCTTCAGTACTAAAGTAATCAGGGCTGCAATACTGGAGTAATTCAGGTTTAGTACTGAAGTAATCTTGGTCTTAGTACTGAAGTATTTTGGCCTTAATTGTGAGTCATTCCGTATCTGATTGATAATCAAGGAGAAACAAACCATTTAAAATTTTAGCTATAAGTTGTTGCCAAATGACCTCTTTAAGAAAAAATTATAACTATAATTTTAAGCAAAAAGAATGCGATGAGGATTTCATCGCACGATTTCCCAGCTTTTTCCTTATGTTTTAGCTACGAATTAACGTAGTTTGTACCTCGCTGTTTCTTGAATTGGATATGGCATTGATTTTCAGCAGTGGTAAGTAATTTCTCGACAACTATCTCCGACACTCAAATCATCAAGACGCCTGCTTTGCGTCGCGCTATAAAGCTCTTTCCACACTTCACTAATCATGTGTCAATTCAGCGAAATCTTCAAATAAACCATTTCGTGGTGGCTAATATCATAAGAACGCAAATATAGACGATTATTTTTGTGCCAAAAAATCTGCTTATAATGTTCATCCTCAAATGTAAACAGACTGTAGTTTCCACTATAATCAGTGTTCTTGTAGGCTTGTATTTCATAAATCATATTTCCTCGCTTCTCAAAGAAATGCAAGTCTAATTTTATATCGCAATCATCAAGAACTTGACAAACATAAATGCCATTTTTGTTCACTGCTATTGGTTCAAATAATGTTCTTATGATTAGCTTGCCGTTTGTTGAATCATACCACCACACGGTATTGTTATGATAGTCCATAGGGGCCTTGAAACCAACTAATTTCAAACCGGGATAATATAGCAGATTATCAATACGATATAATTCATCGTCTGTTACATATTCAGATATCGCACACCCATCAACTGAATCCAAATCAACTATTTGTTCTCTTGCGTCTTGAAAAATTTTATTCAAAACGTCATATTGAGCAATAGAATCCACACGTTGAGGATAGATATTATAATCATCGGATGTGCTATCCGCCTGTATATACTCCTCTTTGCTGATTTTTTCTACCGAAAAAACAGCTTGCGCAACTGCAACATCAGAATCTGCATTGACTTCCTTAGAGTTGCTATTACAGGATATTATAATTATAGGAATGAGCAATATCCAAAATCTCTTATCGGTCAACTTCATTTATTACCCCTCTTTCTTCCATAAGCAGATAAATATGAATAATGCTAATATCAAATTCCCCCACATCATTATAGATACCACATCTACTGCGAACTTTTGGCTTTCTATTGGATAATTGTATTGTAGATGCAACCGCCATAAACTGTTATTTATCACGCCATAGTATATGCCGAACAAAAATAATTCCACATATACCAGAATAGTCAACACCGTGCCACCCAACATCTTCTGCTACTTTTTCATTTTAGCATCTTCCTATCGTTGTCTCCGCTTTCCAAGACGCTCATCTGATGAATGGCTATCTGGTTCAGTTTCACAAGACGCTCGCTCTGCGTCATGCCCTGCTCGATGAAAACCGCGTTGAGATTTTCCATATTCGACAGGCAGATAAGTTCATTGACTGTGGCGTAGTCGCGTATATTTCCTTTGAGGTCGGGATTGACTTCGCGCCATTGCTTTGCCGTCACACCGAACATCGCCACATTGAGTACATCAGCTTCATTGGCATAGATGATGCTTGCCTGTGCCGGAGTAACTTCCGCAGGGATAAGGTTCTGCTTTATGGCATCGGTATGTATGCGATAGTTGATTTTCGACAATTCGCGTTTCGCCGACCAACCCAATAATCTTTGTTCTTCCGTCTTTAACCGCTGAAATTCCTCGATAAGATAAAGTTTGAACGGCACGCTTATTGCAGACCCAAATTCAAAGGCAATGTCCTTATGTGCGTATGTGCCTCCATAGCGACCTTTCTTCACTATTATTCCGATTGCATTTGTGCGTTCTATCCATTCCGATGCACTCAACACAAAGGACGGCAAACCTGCACTCATTCTAAAGTGGTCAAATTCGACCACTTTGAAATCATGGTTATGAATCACCTCCCAAGTACCAAGAAATTCAATCGTGTAGCGGTTTCGTAACCAATTCTTGATTATATCGGCAGAACGATTATCGCCCTCTTTAGCAGTTGCCATATCTGTGAGGGAGATATAATCCTGTTCTTCTAATGAAAGAACAGTGATGGGTGTATTTTGAACGATAATTTTAGACATTATTTCATATATGGCATATATGTCAATACGCAAAGTTACACATTTTCGCTGACATACAGCATATTCCCTTCAAATTTTATGTTTTTTGCTTTCAATCATAAATAAAAAAAATACACATGAAGTATTCCCAATCCCCCCATCCTCATTCCTCATCCTCACTTATCATATCTCTGCCCGACATCAGTTTCAGAACTAAAGGCAGATGGTCGCTGTAACCGTCATTGTAATGATAGCCGATAAAGAATCGTTTGGGACGAACGCCACCATATTTCGGGTCTTCTTCTATCAAGAAAGGGGCATCGTGGACGCTGCAAGAATACACAGAAGGCGATAAAGACTCGCTAACGAGAATCTGGTCGAGACTGCCCCACTCGCCATGATAGCGGTATGTACCCTTCGCGCCATTGCTTCCACGGGCGTTTTTTGAAACATTCCGCATACCGCCATGAACATAGATATGACACAAGGAGGCATCGTCGGCATAGTCGTTGAAATCGCCGAGAGCAATGATGCGGGCGTCGGGAGAAAGTTGATGTATGGAATCTACAGACTCTACAAGGCGTCGAGCCACGTGCAGACGGTATGGCCGGGTACTATGCTCGCCCCCGGAACGGCTCGGAGCATGAACGACAAAGACATGGAGGGTGTCGCCCGTTATCAACTCTCCCGAGACATAAAGGATGTCGCGGGTGGGCTTCATGTCCTTTAGCGGGCGGACACGCAAAGGATAATGGTTTATGAGGTGAAAGGAAAAGGGCGAATAGAGAAGTGCCACATCGACGCCCCGCAGGTCGGGCGAGTCGGTCATGACATAATCATAATGAGCCTTGCGCAAAAGAGAACGCCGTGTAAGGTCGTACATCACCGTGTCGTTCTCGACCTCACACAACGCTACGATGTCGGGCAATGCCCACTTGCCGGAGTCTTCTCCGCAAGAGAGTATAGCCTGCCCTATATGGTTCAGCTTCTGCCAATAACGATAATGGCTCCAATGACGTGTCCCGTCGGGAGTAAATTCTATATCATTCTTCAATGTATCGTGGGTACAATCAAAGAGATTTTCCACGTTATACTCCACAACGGTAAGTCTCTCCTGCTGAGCGGAAGCTGTAGCCGCAAGCAACAGGAGCAATGAAAATGAGAGCCATCTCAGGGTATACGAATCAAGTCTCACTGCTTCTTTATCTCGATATCCCGCCTCACATTGTTGCGGATTTTCGTAAGATAAGCCTTCATACCGGCAGCGTCCTTGTTGTCGATAATCTCCAAAAGTTCCTTCAACTCGGTGCGAATCTGTGCCACCTGATCGTGGGTGTATGGGTTGAAGAGGATTTCCTGCAAAAGATAATCGTCCTCGTTGAGCACGCCTTTGGCTATTCCCATGTGGCGTTTAAAGGTTGTTCCGGGTGCGTCCTGATGCTTCATTACGGCAGCGAACACGAAGGTGGAGACGAAGGGGATACTCAATGAGTAGGCCACGGTGCGGTCGTGCTCGTCGAAGGTGTATTCGTAGATATTCAGTCCGAGACGGCTATACAGGTCTTTGAAGAAGATGCGTCCCATGTAATCGCCCTCGGTGATGATTATTGCGTTCTCCTCGGATAGCTGGTTGAGGTTGGCAAAGGTTGGACCGAACATCGGGTGCGTACTGGCAAACGGGTGGCCACTCTTCTCATACCATTCTTTCAGACCTGTCTTCACCGACGAGATGTCGCTGATGATACATTCTTTCGGCAGATATGGCAGCACTTCCTCGAATGCGGGAATGGTGTATTTCACCGTTACGGCATTGATGACGAGTTCGGGCTTGAACTCCTTTATCTCCTCAAGAGTCTGAAAGCGCTGACAGTTATACGTGAAGCGCAACCGCTTGGGGTCTTTCTCATACACTCCGACTTCATGGTCGAAACTCAGCAGGTCGATGAAGAAACTTCCCATCTTGCCTGCGCCTAACACTAATATCTTCATTTTCTAAAAGGATACTTAAAGTTGACAAGAGAACAAGTTGACGAGTATATAAGTTGATACTTTAGTTGACAAATGGATGAGTTAATTGTCAAACAGCTACCGCTAACAAAGCAAGCAACTTGTATACCCGTCCACTTATCACCTAAAGTATCACCCCGTCCACTTGTCAACTAAAAAACTACTCGTCAACTCACTTATTAATAATTTCTAATTGCTGACGCACGCTTTCCTCGTGAATACCCTCAAAGATTTGCGCAATAAAGTCGGCCGACATTCCACAGAGTGCGCCTTGTGCTCCGCGCTTCTCCAAAATCTCATTGTAGCGGTTTGCCTGCAATACCGTCATATTATGTTCCTTCTTGTACTGACCTATCTCACGGCACACACGCATACGCTTGGCGAGGAGAGACATCAGGTCGTTGTCGAGTTCGTCAATCTGCTTACGAAGTATCTGAATGTCCTCTGTGGTGCTTGTCTCATCGCGGATTACGAGCAACGACAGGATGTAGTCGAGTACGTCGGGCGTAACCTGCTGCTTTGCATCGCTCCATGCGCAATCGGGATTGCAATGACTCTCTACGATAAGGCCCTCAAAACCGAGGTCCATTGCCTGTTGGCAAAGCGGTGCGATGAGTTCGCGACGGCCTCCTATGTGGCTTGGGTCGCAAATGATAGGCAGTTCTGGGATGCGGCGATGAAGTTCTATAGGTATCTGCCACATCGGCAAGTTGCGATATATTTTCTTATCGTAGCTTGAAAAGCCGCGGTGAATGGCTGCCATCCGTTTTATGCCGGCTTGGTTGATGCGCTCCATAGCTCCAATCCAAAGTTCCAAATCGGGATTCACAGGGTTCTTTACGAACACGGGGACATCGATACCGCGCAAAGAGTCGGCGAGTGCCTGCATGGCAAACGGATTGGCGGTAGTGCGCGCTCCAATCCATAGGATATCGATGCCGTATTTCAGGGCAAGTTCCACGTGTTCCGGCGTAGCCACTTCGGTAGATACAAGCATACCGGTTTCTTCCTTAACACGCTTCATCCAGGGCAGTGCCATCTCACCATTACCCTCGAATCCGCCCGGTTTAGTACGCGGTTTCCACACACCTGCACGGAAGATATGGCATCCTTTTTGTGCGAGTTGTGTCGCGGTTGTCATCACTTGTTCCTCCGTCTCGGCCGAACACGGACCTGCAATGACGAAAGGACGCTCATTGTCACTCGGTAAATTTAATGGTTGTAATTCTAATTCCATATCTGTTATTATATTAATTTCATTTTATAAGTAGTCAGAAGACTGGAGTTCAGGAGCTCAAAAGTTCAGACGAATGTCTTTTTAGAAGAACCTCATAAGCTCAAATTCTTTACTCTCTCCAACGCTTCTTTCAATTTTTCGTCTTTCGCACACAACGAGATGCGTACGTAGCGCGAACCGTTTGAGCCGAAGATGAATCCGGGAGTGATGAACACCCGGCCATCATGCAGTACCTTCTCTGTCAGTTCCTCGCAATCCGCATAGCGGTCAGGGATGCGTCCCCAAAGGAACATACCCACCTGTGAAGGGTCGAATGTACATCCGAGAGTTGCCATTATCTGTTCGGCAATGTCGCGACGGCGGCGATAGGTCGTGTTGTTTGCCTCATGGTGCCACTCAGCCGTATTCTTATTGTAGGCCTCAGCGGCTGCAAGCTGCAATCCGCGGAACGTTCCGCTGTCGATGTTCGACTTCACCTTCAATATCCATGAGATGAATGTCGGGTTGGATGCGCAAAGACCGACACGCCATCCCGGCATATTATGGCTCTTCGACATCGAGTTGAACTCAATGCAGCAGTCCTTCGCACCCGGCACCTGCAACAGCGACATTGGGCTGTCGTTGAGGATGAAGGAATAGGGATTGTCGTTCACCACCACAATGCCGTGGTCTTGTGCAAACTTCACCAGCCGCTCGTAGGTCTCGCGTTGTGCGTTTCCTCCGGTCGGCATATTGGGATAGTTCGTCCACATCAGTTTCACGCCGTCGAGATTCATGGCTTCAAGTTCATCGAAATCAGGCTGCCAACCGTTGTCCTCACGCAAGTTGTAGTTCGCGATTTGCGCACCGAGAATCTTGCTCAGTGATGTATATGTGGGATAACCGGGATTGGGCACAAGCACCTTGTCGCCGGGATTGACGAACGCAAGGGTTACGTGCAGGATGCCTTCCTTTGAACCGATAAGCGGAAGTACTTCTGATTGCGGATCGAGGTCCACGTCATACCATTTCTTATAGAAGCCCACCATTGCGCAACGGAGTTCAGGAGTACCCATCGTGGGCTGATAGCCATGAGCGTTCGGGTCGTTGGCCACCTCGCACAGCTTGTCGATTGTATGTTGTGATGGCGGCATATCTGGACTTCCGATGGCAAGACTTATGATGTCTTTGCCCTCGGCATTCAACTTTGCCACTTCCTTGAGCTTGCGCGAGAAGTAGTATTCTTGTACCGTAGAAAGACGGTCGGCCGGTATTATCTGTTTCATATTTCTATTTTTAGTAAGCAGGAGACTGGAGTCCGGGAGTTCTGGCAAATGCCTTATTGGCAACGGATTCTTCACTCATCACTCTTCATTCATCATTCTTAACTCTTCACTTCCTTATATTCTCCCAATATTTTCAATTCCTTTGTCAGCGGCATTATTGCATCTATCGACTGACGGTAGCGGGTAAGGTTGTCGTAGGTAACATCAACATAGAACATATATTCCCATTCATGACCGATAATCGGCAGGGATTGTATCTTCGTGAGGTTGATATTGTAGAACGACAAGATGGTGAGCACCTTGCTAAGGCTGCCCTCGTCGTGAGGAAGCGAGAACACAAGGCTCGACTTGTTGGTCTTTTCCAACGGACGCATAAAGTCGGCCTTTTGCGGAGCCGACACCACGAGGAAGCGCGTGAAGTTGTGCTTGTTGTCCTCTATGCTGTCCTGCAACACCTTCATTCCATAAATATGCGCGGCCTCGGCATGACAAATAGCCGCCCAACCGTGGCATTTATGCTCTGATATATATTGTGCGGAACCGGCGGTATCCTCGGACTCGACAGCTTTCATGTCGGGATGATTAGCCAAAAAGGCACGGCACTGCATCAAGGCCACCGGGTGTGAATGCACCTCGCGCACCGTTGACCAATCTTCTTCGGGCAGGCAGCATATAGAATGCTGTATGTGCAACTTATGCTCGCCCACGATGGTGGTGCCCGACATACGCAGCAGGTCGTAGTTGTGCAACAGGCTGCCTGCAATGGTGTTCTCTATCGCCAGCATACCGATTACCGTCGGGTCGCGTTTGATGTTCTCAAACACCTGCTCGAATGTAGCGCAACATATTATCTGTATCTGTTCGCCTTCAAAATACTGATGGGCCGCAATGTCGTGGAACGACCCGATTTCTCCTTGTATTGCTATTCTCTTCATATCTTTGTTATCAAAAAATCCCGCCTCAGTACGTGAAGCGGGACTTTGATGTTACCTTCTTAAAGGTTTATCTTGTCATAAGTTGAAATCTACACGCAACTTCCCGCTTCACAGTTCCCTGCAAAGTAAAAATAAAAGTAATAAAAGTATGCGTATGACTTACTCATAATGTATTCTCTTTTTATTGTTGGTTGCAAAAGTATAATTTTTATTTGAGACTCACAAACATTTGCTAATATTTTTTCAATGTTTTGTTTCAGTTGGTAGTTTTCCTGATTATTATGCTTTCATTTGTGAGTCCCGACTGCCCTATCCCAATCCCAGCGGATTGTTGGCGTAGGCCTTGCGTGTCTTCGCCTCTATGCCTTCTGAACTGAAATCACCGTTTATGTCGGCAATATCCTTCGGACTCAGCTCCAGCACCTTTTGCATATCAGCCGTCGCGCCTTCCTTGTCGCCGGTCTCCATGAGCAACGCTCCACGCTCCTTGTAGGCTTCGATGGAGAACGGATTGACATCTATCACTTTATTATATACATTAACGGCCTCGTCTGCATTGCCCTTTGCGTGTTCCAACCTGGCTTTCAGCATCAGCACATCCTCGTTGTCCTGCGTGTTGTCCATCAGCCATTGCGTGTCGCTTTCGGCACCCTGCACGTCGCCCATAGCCAAGAGAGTCTCGCCTCGCAACAGATATGCATCGCCATACTTATCATCAAGCGTGATGGCGCGTGTCAGCATTGCAATTGTATTTACCACATCCCCCTGCCCTTTGCTTGCTCTCGCATAGAGATATGACACCAGCGGATTTTCCCTATCTATGAGCAGAGCCTTCTCACAAGCGTCGCCCATAGCCACATAGTCTTCCATCATATATGCCACATTAGCCATACGGATGAAGATTTGCTGGTTATCGGGTTGCGCATCGGCCAGTTTCCGAAGTTCATCGTAGGCATCGGTCAACTCATTTTGTTGTATCAGCACCTGCGAAAGATAGTCGTGTATCTCTAAATCATCCTTTATTTCGAGAGCGTGCCGGAAGCATTTTGTAGCGTAATCAAGCTGTCCGGAGCGCATGGCGCGCACACCGTCATACTTCAACACGTCGAAATTCTTAGCCTCGTCTTCTTTCTTTTTCTCTTCGGAGGTCTCAACCTTTCCTCCGAACAAAGCCTTGAAAAAATTCATATCGTTTAATATTATTGTTTCTCTTTCAACTTCTTATAATCATTAGCCGGAATCACATCCGTACGTTCCCACTTAGGCCATGAGTCGTCCATGATAACGGGTTTCTTTCCCGCCTCTTTATAGGTCTTAAACACGAACCGAGCATTCAGATAGCCTTCCGCCCCGTCGCGCGCTATCACGTAACAATACATCGTACTCACGTATCCTTCCGCCCGGCCGTCTTTCTTCACGGTCTCGCTCAACCACTCCGTCTGCGGCAGCACACACGGCTGCACCAATGCCTGCGGATAGCGTTTGTAGAACATCATATAGCAGGTGTCGCGCATCTTCTCGCCATCCTCGCCTTTATATAAATTGGTGTCGTAAAGTGGCATATAGAACGTGCCGTTCACTCGATACTCTCCCGGTCGGTGTGAGAACTCATCGGCTATGGCCTGTCCCGAATCTTTTATGCCTTGCTTGGTGTTTTTCCATATACGCGACACTGCCTGTCCGAACGTCTCCGTGCTATCGGCCTTCTGCATCTCGCTTTGAGCACTTACGCCGGAGAATGCCGCCATGCACGCCAATATCAAAAATAAAGCCTTCTTCATATTGTTTTATTCTTAAATTTTAGTTGCTTTGTATGCAAAGGTAGTGAAAGGTAAGTACAATACAAAATAAATGAAAACACTTTTTCTTTTTTTTGTATTGTCAAGCCGCATTCTGTAGTGTACTAATAAGGCTTACGGCACAGCCCCTTTGTGGCTCATCCGATAAATACAGGTGGCAACCTATTTCGGTCGGACAGCATAGTACTATGGTGTAATACGCGAGTAATTCGGGCGCAGTACTCGAGTAATTTGGGCGTAGTACTCGAGTAATTCCGGCCAGATTACTCAAGTATTTTGGCTTTAGTACTGGAGTAATTCGGCCTTAAATACTCTGAGCATGGCGTAAAGTGTGTGCAAAGGCTAATAAAAGACTTCCCCTATATTTATCGGGTGCCCCCCCTTTGTTTCTTTTCGAAGATTATAGAAAGAGGGTGCGCCAATTATGACACACCCTCATGTTAAGCTATTATTAATCGTCCCAAATGCTCTTAGGCTCATAATTATTCCAAAAATCATCGTTGTAAGCATCACAGGCATCACCATGAAACTTACCCATCAAGCAGTTCTCATCGGCGTCAACAGATGTTACAGGAAGTTCAGTATCGAGCAGATTCTCCATCATAACGACAGAAACTATGGGCTTTATATATTCTTTCTTCATATTTCCGTTCATTAATCCTTTTTACTTAATAATTATCTTCTTACCATTGTATATATATATACCCTTAGTGAGAGGCTTATCAATCTTCATGCCCTGCAATGTATAATATCCCTGTGGTAACTCGTTAGCATTCTCTACCTCTACATCCATAATACCGGTAATCTCATCATCATTAAAATCAAACGAGATGGTCCAGCCTTTAACAGACTGGGAAGAGCCGGTAAGGAAATCTGCCGGAACCTGCAGATATGCTGTATTGATTGGGTTATTAGCCTTTCCCGCCTTGAAGAATCCGATTGTAGACTGAGTGTCGGAATCATACTTCTTTTGGAAAGAAAACAGGAAATTTGCATAACCATCACTTTCATACGGTAACATGGTACGTGTAACCTGCGATTTCAGCATATTTGCAGAAGGTGCATTATCGTAATCGGCTTCCTTGAAATTCGGCTCATAGAAGTAATCCATATCTTTATTGAGCTTAAGTATGCTGCCTGAACCGGTATTAGCCTCATCCTTTGTAGCAAGGATAACAGCCGCTCCTGCGGGAAGAACATTCTTACCGTATGCCAATCGGCAAGGATACTTTACCAACTTAGCTGTACGGGTTGCCTGATTAGTCTCACTGATATAGAATGCCTCTACACCTTCCGGCAGTTCAACAGCGTGGTAGTCACTAAAGGTCTTGAACGACTTGTAAGGGGCAGACTCATCACCTACTGTATTCTTAGGATTCTGTGGCGTGCTGAAAGTATATGCACGGCGGATAGTATAGAATGGTGTGCCGTTATCATCGGTACCATTAGCATAGAGACGGATGTAATAGCCCTCATTTGCACCTTTCTTAGAAGGCAAGCCGAATTTGCAGGCTGTGAAAGTCTTGCCGTCACCGGTCTTTCCTGTTGTGAGGAAGTTTACATACTGAGTATTGGCTTTATCATCACCGTCTACTTTGCTGTAATCTGTAGACTCAATAGACTGTCCACTATTATTTATAAGAGACTTAGGAGCTACTCCATCCTCTGCATAATACAGGATATCGTCAGACTTGTTAACCTTGAAAGCAAAATCATAGCCGGCAGCCATTGGAACGGGAGCTTCCTTTCCGTCATTGTCCACATAAGTATAGTATCCTGCCTCGTTATAAGTCAGCTTATAAGCGTGGTCTGTCTGAACTGTTGCGTTTTCATTGCTCCAGCCTTTGTCATCTCTGTCGCCATCCACAGACCCCACAGCAGGTCCCATAATGAACAGGCTCTCTTCCTTTTTGATATAATACGTAGAAGTCTTGAGATTCATATAGAATGTGAAGCTGTTTGTTCCTTCATTTGGGAATACCATTATCATCTGCTGAACGTTATCAGTCTGTTCAGCCTTGCGTGCATAGAGCCCGCCGTGAAGAGCTGTTGCATTAAGACCTGTCCAGTTTGCCTCCACTCTGCCTTTAAGGTCGTTAACAGCTTTATCTTTTTCCTCTTGGCTCATGTCGGTATATCCTGCGGCAAGGGCCTCACTTTTATAGAAGTAGTCGCAACGCTCCTGCGGACGGATTACCTGTGCCCATATCAAGCCCCAGTCTTTATCACCAGCTCCCGTTGCATTTTCTATGGCAGCACTTGGAGCTACAACCATAGTATAACCACCTTTTTTCCAACCTTCCGCAGGCTTGTTTATAGTAACGCTATACACGATACTGTCAGCATCTGCAATTTCATCAGTTGATAAAGCTCCACTCTTATACCAAGACTTACTCATTTTCTTATGATAGTCCTCACCCTCTATATGTAGATCGTATGGATTAGCATCACCAGCATTGAAGTTACCAACCAAATAATATCCATTAACATCCGCAGCCTCCTTTCCAAAGTTCTCGGTATTTACATAGATACCGATGCTTCGGCTTGAACGGTTAAACAGCCATGTATATGATGTTCCGTTTGTTGCCTTTTCACGTTTGTCGCTACGTTTCAGAAGGAAGTTATGCTTAGCCGTACCGTCATCGTTAAGTTCTGCGTTCGGTATGGCATCATAACGCTCATAACGAACCACATTACCGATATTCTTGGTTATCCTTTTTTCCCTATCGTAGTCATTAGGAAACTCCGTATATGTGCCTTGATTGTCAGTTGATGGATATAGGGCATCTGTTTGCGCAAATCCCAACTGATACCCGTCGTTCATAGCATGAACGGTATATTTCTCTCCGCTGGCAGTCTCTATGTGATAATGTATCTCCTCCAGCCCCCTATTCTTCAATACAAAATCAGGGAGATTGAATGACCAGTGTGTAAGCACCTTGTCATAATCTCCATCGTCATCAACATTACGACGACGCGACGGCGACATTCTGAACTCAGGAAGGCGCTTGTTTCCGGTAAGTTCAGGACTTACGAAATACAGTTCATCATCAGGATTCATATCCATGTTCTGCACATAGAACTTCCATTTCCGTGCGCCGCCGACCTCCTCTTCTTTATCTTTCCAAAGGTTTATGCGATACTTTTTAATGCCGCTCGCTGAGTGTTTCAATGTAAAATACTCATTTCTCCATCCGTCTTCAGATGTTACTCTATCAGGTCCGAGTTCGTTAGACGGCCAATAGAAGTTGTCGAAACTAAACTTATCCACTTCCTTAAAGCCTTTATAATCGCAACCGAGATACTCCTTGTCGGCAATGGTATAGAACTTAAAGTTAAGGTCATCGCTGCTTCCTGTCAGATCTATGTCATAATAGAAATAGTTCGGTCCGGCTTTAGTGAACGCCTTGTTGTTAAAAGCCTCATTATCTGAAATAAGACGCGGACGTGAGGGATAGCCTTCAACACTGCTTGGAGCAGCATCTCCCTCATAGTATGCCACTTTCAGCCCATTATATTTTCCGTCATAGAAATTGTCCCATTTCAAGCGTATGGTATAAGTCGTGTTAGCCTTACGATTAAAGTAGAAAGATCTGTCTTCGTTTGGTTCTCCGCTTACTTCTGTATAAGTTCCTGCTGTAAGTGGCACATCATTATCACCTGAAGGAGCTATAATAAACGTCTGTTCCCCTCTTTTTATTTTAATACGGAAATAAGTCAGTCCTCCTTCTTCTTTATGAAATGTGTAGGAATAAATGTTATCCGCACTCTTGTGTCCCATTTCAAGAGTATAATCATACCAGTCGGTACCATTCAAGGCTCCCTTGTTGAGATACACGTTCTGTGCATCCTCCGCACTCATCGCGACAGGTATGGACAGCAACAGCATTGCCAATTGTAAGGCAAATAATATCCTTTTCATGTTTTTATAAATTGTCCGTTTAAATTCTATATGTTTTGTGATAAGAATCCGGCCTTCCCTTGCAGCAGATTTCCAATGAAAGGAAGGCCGGATGAATATAATGAAATAAGTTAATTAAGAATGTATATTGACATTATCTTACGGCTATCTTCTGAGTCTTTCCTCCTTGACGCTTAACATAAACGCCACTTCCAACCGGGCTACTTACTTTTATTCCATTCAACGTGAAGTACTCTACAGAAGCATTGTCTGCCGAGGAGTCAACTGTGCTGATGGCAGAAGCCGTAGACTTCTTAATAGAAACTGTCAGGGCATCAACATCTACCGCAATATCGTACTTGCCGGCTTCCGTGATATTCCATTTGTTGTCTTCACCACCGAACACCATTTTATTCTCATCGGTCGCATCGCGGACAAAGAATGTCTGGTCGAAACCTGTATGCTTGTTTATGGCGAATTTCAAATCACCAACGGCCAGGTCAACGGTAGCTGTAAACTTAAAAGGATTGGCTGCATCCTGCGTCATGGCAACACCGTCAGAGAGAGACCATCCGCCAGGAGCTGCATCACCGATAATCCAAAGGCCGGCGTGCTTAATCTGTTTCTCCTGATATGCAGACTTTGTAACTGTGATTTTCTCATTCTCCACATCACATACTATGTCATAGTTGGCTGCTTCCTTTACCTTGAACTTATTATCAGGACCATCATTCACACATAGTTTGTACTCAACACCCGAATCCATAACTATATCGTTGCTCTCCGGGCAAAGCTCACCACCCCACCCCGCATAGGTGAGGAACTTGAAGCCGTCGCCTTCATTGCTGATATACACAGTGGCCTTATACAGGTTAGGATTCTCCGCATTAGACAACACGATGCTGTTGTCTATGGAATAACCGCACCATACGGAACCGCCGACAATCATCAGACGGGACACGTCTATAGCCGCATTCGCCGTTAACACACTTGCCGCGAGCATTGCGCAGCAGAAAACTTTCTTTGTAAAACTTTTAAAACTCATATTGTTGTTCTTTAAAGTTAATATAATAGATTTATGGTCTAATCTTCCATATCGCCCCAGTCATCCCATACGCAATAGTGCTGCTTTCCCAATGCCTCTTCCGGACTTACAGTCTCACCATCTGGAAAGACCTGAATCTCATCGGTCTCCTGTTCTATGATATTCCCAGAATGGGCATCAAGCATCAGACATGAGCCGTATTTAGCTATAATATTGATGCTGGGCTTTATATATCTACGCCTCATACAAGAAGTTGTCTTCAGCGTTATCTTACCATCACTTTCCTGCCATTGCAGATATACATTCCCGGTGATGAAAGGGTATGCACTCTCACTCCGGTAACGGTATAATAGTCCTCACAGTCCATACCTTTTGCCGCCGTAACGCCATTAATGCCCGTAGCGAAGTCTATGACAAAGGCTTTGGCCGAAGATACTGACGACACTGGTAGCGAGAGATATGCCCTGTTGGCAGAGAGAATTCCGTCCTGAGCCGGATAGAAACCTATGCCCTGACTGCCGTTGGCAAGCAGGAAGTTCTTGTTACCACTATCTTCTGCCGAGACATAAGTGGGAGTTGTAACACCCTTAAAGTAGTTAAGATAAGTGTAACTGCCGGCACCGCGCGGCACGGCATAGCGTCCCGGTGTTCCATGCAGCAGCAAGCCGGTATTCGCCGGGACATCCTCCACATTCTGAACCACCAGTTTCATAACGTCTCCTGTCCCGGAACTTGCAGTTCCCGTGGCGATATAAGCCTTTAAGCTACCCTCCATATCACTGAAGTCGAGCGGCATATCACAGCAATATGTGGCATAACCTGTCTCACCTACTGTAACCAATGCGACATCAGCCTTATCCACATATATACGCATTGTGTTAAGATTGACTGTGATGTGATAGTTGCCAGTCTCCGCCACGGTGAACTTATAGTCGTTAGCACCGTTGTCATAAGCAGCATTTGTATTTGCTATAATATTGGCCGTATTGATGTTATACTGCTCATTGAAGTTGAAATTCTCATACTCGGCATTGTAGTGGGTGCATATACCGTAGTCCGTACCGTTTATAAACTTAAATGCTTTCGGCGTGCCGTCCGCATTGATGCCTGCGTCAAGACGCACGGTTGTCGTGTAAACACTGCCATCATCGTTAGCATTCATGCGTGTGGCCTTTCCTGTGTCCCATCCGTCTTCTGTCGCATCGCCTACTATCAGCAGCCGGTCTTCCACCTTTCCAAGCTCAAAAACCACCATCGACCAATATTCCAAAGATGGCAGAGTAAACATCACTTTGCCGTCCTTTTGCATGAAACTGAGTTCCTGCGGCGCGCCGCCGTGTGCATCCGGTGTAGCCACCCATACCCTGTTTACCGTCTGCGACATATCCACCGACACGGGAAGAGAGTACAGGGAGGTGGGTTTCGGGCGTGTGCCGTCGACATCGCGCCATGACAGATTGTCGTTTATTCCCTTGAAGTTGAGGAAGTGCACGACCTTCGATATACCTACGGTCTTTGCAAACGTCACCACATGGTCGAGCTGTGGCGGCCACGCGCATATATTCACGCCCGATGCCGTTGTGCTGGCAGTAGCGGGAAAGGCAAACTTTGAGGAAGCGTCACGCAGCAGGTTCTGATAGGCTGTAATAAAGTCGTAATAGCGTATCATCGCCGTCTTCAGCTCATCGGTCATGGCAAGCGGCGCAGCCGGGAAATACTCCCGGCTCAGCATATGGTCGCCAAGTTCGAGATGCGAGCCGCCAAGGGCAAACATAACAGCGTCGGTGAGCAACACGCCGGGAGTGTTCATGAACTTTTCATCATCAGACAGATTTCCCTTACCGGCCTTGTCATAGTTCATATATGCGGCAAATACCGTACGCAACGTATGGTCACTGAAGCGGTCGTTGTTCTTTATTATCTCATAAAGGTTGGCAAAGGCATCCTCAGACACATCTCCGTAGCCATTACCGTTGCCCCATACTTCGTTATAACAGAAGTCAACCTTACCTGTCTTGAGTATGTTTTCGGCACCATAACCCGACACTGCATTCATGACAAGCCGCTTGTCTGGATGTGCAGACTTCATAGCGTTGATGAATGATGCGTATCCACTGGGCAGATCAACCTTGTTGTTGTCTGAATCGTAGCGGTCGCCGCGTCCTCCGAGCTGGTCTATCTGATAGCCGTCAAAGCCAAAATTATCATACACCTCAGAATTGCGTTCCTTCATATATGCCTGCCATCCGGCATTGCCTGGATTCTCAAGGTATATGTTGCTTTGCCAGTTTGACGGAAGTCCGTGGAAGTCCTGATAGCGGTTACCGTTTCCGTCATAGGCATAAAGGTTCCATTCCTCCTTTACCCCGTCATTCTCCGCGCCTTTCCATGCGCCGAAACACAGGTTATAGAATATTGACTTCATGCCGTATGAGTGCTGCACCTCGATATATTTTTTCACATACTCAATACCGACCCAACGGTTGCTGACGTCCTGATACCTTTGTGTGAGCGAACCGTCACCGTTGAATTTTACAGGCTCATGATGCATCCAGTGCCAATCCTGAAACTGTACACCGTTTATGTGCAGACGGTTCAGATACTTCATCTCCGCCTCTATGTTTGCATCTTTGTCTATGGAACCGTTCTTGTTGTCGAAATCCGCCACGAACCCGTAGCGCGGAAAGCGCGTCCAGTCGCTTGACACGTCAACGGCGATAGTACCTATAATAACTTCATTCCCGTTATCCAGATAATAAAGGTCTACCATATATCCCTTGAAGTCTGTCGACGGAGGTGTCCATGTCCATTTATTATCCTTTGCGACATCATTAAGTTTATGTTCCTCCACTACCGTCAGACCATGCCGGTAGCGGACAATGGTATTAGAGGGAACGTCTCCATCGGCGGTAAACATTACCGTCTGACCGGGATTGTAACACGCCCGGTCGGTGGAAAGTTCCACTCTAAAATCTGAGGAGAGCGTGCCCGCGCTTATCTTCAAACAGACCAACGCGAGCAAGATAATCATTGTTATCCTTCTCCTCCTTGAATCAAGAAAATTAAAACTGATTCTCAACATAATATACAACTACTATTAAAAAACCAACTTAAACTATCTATTTGTATTTATGAGTTCGGTGATTTCCAATCATAATCCGTTTGCGTTATTTGTTACCGAGGCTTGGTAATGTGATTACCAAAGCCTTGTAATCAAAACGGTAAGCATTAAACGCATGGCAACAGAAACTATTTCAAGGTTCTGAGCCCTTTCAATGCCTCTTTGTCCTTTGCCTCAATGATGCTGATGGCATATCCGCCACCCGGTGCAGCCTTCAGTTTCAATGCGGTCTTGGCCGTTATCACGCCTGTGGTGATTACGTATGCCTGCGGATTGGTCTTGTAGTGGGCATCCTTTGCATCGGCATATACGGTAGCGATATACTTCTTGTCTTTATCAAGGAAGTTGAACTTCAATGCTGATGTGTGTCCGTTCTCGCCAGAAGTACATCCTACGAACCAGTTGTCAGTGCCTTTAGCCTTGCGCGCCACAGTGATATACTGTCCCGGCTCAGCCTCAAGATACTTGCTGTCGTCCCAGTCTACAGCCACGTCCTTGATAAACTGGAACGCATCCATGAAGCGCTCATAATTCTCAGGTATATCAGCCGCCATCTGCAACGGGCTGTACATTGTGACATAGAGAGCCAATTGGCGTGCCAACGTAGAATTTACATGATTCTTATTGTTGGGGTTCATCTTGTCCATATCCATCTCAAAGATACCCGGTGTGTAGTCCATCGGACCGCCTTGCAGACGCGTGAATGGAAGTATTGTCGTGTGGAAAGGCTTGTTGCCGTTCGTAGCCTCGTACTCCGTGCCTCGTGCTGCCTCGTTGCCTATAAGGTTTGGATATGTGCGGCAGAGTCCTGTCGGGCGCACGGCCTCATGGGCATTGACCATAATATGGTGTTTGGCTGCCTCTTTCACCGCATACAGGTAGTGGTTGTTCATCCACTGGCCGTAATGATGCTCGCCACGTGGGATGATGTCGCCCACATAACCGCTCTTCACAGAGTTGTAGCCATATTTGTTCATCAAGTTATAGGCTGCTTCCATGTGGCGCTCATAGTTACGGACAGATGCCGATGTCTCGTGATGCATCATCAGGCGTACGCCTTTGGAATGGGCATATTCATTGAGTTTCTTGATGTCGAAGTCAGGATACGGCGTAACGAAGTCGAAGACATAGTCTTTGGAATGGCCGAACCAGTCTTCCCAACCGGTATTCCATCCTTCAACAAGCACTTGGTCGAAACCATGTTTGGCTGCGAAATCAATATACTTCCTTACATTCTCATTGTTGGCTCCATGCAGTCCATGAGGTTTCACCTTAGTGTAATCAGTCTCATCAAGCATAACCGAAGGCAGGTCGTTGGTATATGACCACTGCTGAGAGCCGTTAATCATCTCCCACCATACACCAACATACTTGACAGGCTTAATCCAAGATGTGTCCTCATACTTGCAGGGTTCGTTAAGGTTGAGGATTAGATTCGATGAAAGCATATCCCGCGCATCATCGCTGATGATGACAGTACGCCACGGAGTCTGGCAGGGTGTCTGCATATGTGCCATATTGCCCTGCGCATCGGGCGTGAGCTGCGATGTGAAGATGAAGTTCTTGTCATCGAGGTCGAGATGCATACACGAGTAATCCACCAATGCCGCCTCGTGGATATTGACATAGATACCGTCGGCTGTCTTCATCTGAAGAGATGTCTGCACGCCCGTAGGAGAGAATGATGTCTGCGAGACATTGCCGCAAATGGCATCTTTCATCAAGCCCCTTATCTCCGAGAGTTTCGACTCTGTGTAGTCATACTCCTGTGTGTCGTAGTCGCCGGGAATCCACCATGCGGTGTTGTCGCCACTCATAGCAAACTGTGTATGCTCGGCTTTTACGACGAAATAAGGCAAATACTGCTGCTGAGGGAACTCATAGCGGAAGCCCACACCATCATCATAAACACGGAAGCGGAGATTCATGTAGCGTCCGTTAGACGGTTTCTCCAATTCCACGAACATCTCATTGTAGTGGTTGCGTATGTCGCGTGTCTCTCCCCATACCGGCTGCCACGTCTCGTCGAAAGTGGATGTCGTGGTGTTGTTAATACGGAACGAATCCATGAGCGAGTTTTCCTCGTTGAGTTCTATTCCGAGAGTACTCGGCTTGACGACAGTCTTGTTTTTATAACTAACCGTATATGTCGGAACACCTTTCTCATTCAGAGAGAAACTAAGGCTTATATTGCCGTTCGGAGAAATCACAGTCTGAGCCTGTGTCACCATTGGCATAAGCAGTAGTGACAGTAATAAATAAGTAAGTTTCATATTGCTTTTTTAAGGCCTCACCCCCAGCCCCTCCCCAAAAGGGAGGGGAGTAAAATGCTTTATCTTATAACACGCCCCAATGTGAACGCTTTATGCCGGTATTCACTCCCCTCCCTTTTGGGGAGGGGCTGGGGGTGAGGCTGGTGTTTTTTGTTTGTCTGTTATTTACTCAATCTAACAATCTTACAGCCGTGTGCAGGGATATTGACAGACAGCGATGTTGCCTTGCCCTCATCAATATGTTCCCACAAATCGCGTACGTTCCACTCTCCGCTGATACCAAGAGTACTGAAGTCTACCGAGCGTGTGGAAGTAACCGCATCACGGTTGAACAGTCCTATCACGTAATCACCGTTAGACATCTGCCCGTACCATATCTCGTTGTTCTTGTCAATCAGGTTGTCGGTAACGGGCTTGCCCACAAAACCGTCCTTGTTGAGTTCAAGCATCTCGGAGTTGGTATAGAACTTCAGGTTGTCTCCTATGGTTGACGGCTGGTCGGACACTGTTACCGGACCGCCTGCCATCAGTTGGAGTGAAACCACGGTCTGACGCTCATTGTCCGTGTCAAACGTGTTGAGACGTATGAAGTCACCATCAAGGATAACCTTGTTGCGGCCTGCTATGTGTGACCAATACGTGAAACCGTCGAACATATTGTTGCAATTAGGCCATGTGGTGTACGACTGTCCCTTGTTGGCCGACGAGCAGTGGCTCCATCCGCCGTTTCCAGTATCGGCAACTATACGTACCATATTGCCGTATTGGGCCTCGATCTCGGCATCGTTGTACATATGAGGCATCACAAGCGATGTGAACACTCCATATTTTTTCGCAGCGGTGGCGATATAGTACATGGCGAGGGCATAGTCCTTGCGGCCATAGCCGTGACCGACGATACCCATACCGCGGTCCTTGCCGTCTTCATACCATGAGAGGAAGTCCATACGGATGAACTTCACACCCATCTCACTGTAATGCTTGAAGAATCCGTCGATATACTCCTGTGCACCCGGATGGCTTGCCACAACCCAGTGGAACCATGTGTCGTTATTGCTCGGATACCACACGTCCTTGTCGGTCTCCTTATTATAATAGAGGTCGCCCGTATAGTCCGTACCTTCTATCTTGGTTTCTCTCGGACCGTGTATCCAAAGTGGATTGTCATAAACACCAAGCTGGAGTCCCTTAGCCGCACATTTTGCCACAAGGTCTTTAAGCGCGACAGAGCCGTAGTGGGTCATATAGCCGGTCTCGTCATTGGCGAGCATGGGGATAAAGCCATCGGTACATACCATATTGTAGCCGTATGGCTTCAGGTCGGTAGAAACCCAGTCGATAATATTGTCCCACTGGGCAGAGGTGAGATCCATATCACTGTTGCTCACGCCTTTAGCCTGTTCCATCATACAATACTCATAAACGCTCCAATAGAGGGGAGCCTTGACATTGTCGTGTACGCCTTCTACTGCCGGAATATCCGACAGGTCGTATGTGGGCGGATAATTCATCTCTATATCATCGGTGCAAGAACCCAGCACTGTGGCTGCGGCTATTGCCATTGTCAATATTGCCTTATTTTTCATCTTTGTATATAAATTAAGATTATGTTACTTCAGTTCTTTACCACGGATATTGTCCAGTGTTCAAGGTCGAACGTTATCGTATAGTTACCAGTCTCCGTAACCTTCCACTGGTCATCAGGACTTGTAGTAAACACAAAGTCGGAAGCGGCAACACCGGCAGACGAGATTTCCACTCCGGCTTTAGACGGACGAAGGAACGGACAGGAGAATGTTCCGTCTTTCACCAAGCACGCTTTCATATTGCCCTCGTTAAGATTGCCTGTCCAAGTAAAGACATACGGATTATTGGTGTCTTTTGTAAACTCGCTTGCATTGTCCATGCTCCATCCGTTGGGTGTGGCATCGCCAATCATAAACAATGTCTCGGTCTCGATAGGCTCATTATCGCCGCCAGGCTCATCACCACCTCCAGCTTCGCCAAGATACTCAGCGTTAACGGTTCCGTGCTCAAGGTCGAAAGTGAGTCGGTAGTTTCCTGCATTCTCAACAACCCATTTGTCATCTGGTGAATCTGTGAATACGATATCCTTACTTTCAACGCCACTCTTATTTATCTTGCAGCCGTTTGAAGCAGGACGTATGAAAGGTACGCCCCAATCACCTGTGGCGATACAAGCTTTCAGCTCGCCTGTCTTCAGTTCACCCTCATACTCAAAGATGTATTTCGACTTTTTCTCTATCTGTGTAGGCGCGTCGATATTCCATCCACAAGGAGCAGCCTCACCAATAATATACAAGACATCGGTTTCTATCGGGTCAAACACTATCGGCTCCTGTTCCTTATCTCCGAGATACTCTGTACTCATTGTCCAGTTGCGCAGGTCGAAAGTCAGTTTATACTTTCCGGCTTCCGTCACCTTCCATTTATTGTCCGGGGCTCCTGCCCACATAGCAAACTTGGCGTCGTTAATGGCGGTCTTTGAAATCTCCGTTCCGTTACTCTCGGGGCGGATAAAGCCCACATCAAAACTGCCTGTAGTCAGACAGAGTTTCATCTCTCCTGCATTAAGTCCGCCTTCCCATGTGAACACCAACGGATCTTCCTCTGAAGCAGTCAGAGGCGTGGGGGCATCGATGCTCCATCCGTTTGGTGTGGCATCACCGACCATGAACAGTGTGGATGTCTTTATCGGCAGATTACCCTCGTATATCACTAAATCTTTCTCATCATCGCAACCCGTCATACCCACTGCAAGTACGAATCCTGCGATTACGGAAAATATATGTTTCAGTTTCATATTCATTGTATTTTAAAGCCTCACCCCCGCCCCCTCTCCAAAAGAGAGGGGAGTGATTACCGAAAGGGGTGATATACTTTGGTTCTTTACTTTTTTACATTTCTAATATTTAGGTCTCAAGACCTTCAATCTTAAAATATTAAAACCTCAAGACCTTTAACCTTAAAATCTCAAGACCTTTAACCTTAAAACCTTATTTATTATATCCCGGGTTCTGCACAAGGTTGTGGTTTGAGTTCAGGATCGGACGCATTATCGGGAATATCTTTGTATGGTCGTCAGCATCAGGCTGTTTGTCCCACCATGTACCTGTGCAGAACTTGCCAAAACGTATAAGGTCGATACGGCGGCGGCTTTCAGCGAAGAACTCACGTCCCCATTCATCAAGCATCTCATTCATATTGAGAGTTGCGTCTCCCTCCGGGGCATACAACACCTGTTGAAGTTCATTTGCAGGATAGTTTCTGCGACGGACACTGTTGAGCAATTCTGCGGCTTCCTCCTTTTCACCGGCACGCAGTTTGCATTCGGCAAGCGAGTAGATAATCTCCGGCAGACGTATCTCGGTATAGTCGCTTTCCATCTGTCCTGGATCATCATCGCTATAGAACGGATACTTTGCAAAATGCCATCCAGAGTTGTGGTCGCCATCGCGCAGCGTACTGCTGCCGGCTGTGAGCCATCTGTCGGGAGCAAGTCCCTGAAACTTACCTACTGCATCACGGATATAGAGTTCATAATCCACTTCCGGTGCCTTCACCCTCTTTGTATTGCCATTCTCATCCTTGTATTCCAAATAACCAAAGAAGAACATTCCCTCGCGTTTGCTGTTACCGAGATTACGGTAGAGTTTCAAACGTTCGTCATTCGCATACTTGCGGAATTTCTGTATAGGCATACCGAGCTCGTAATTGTAAAGTGTGCCGTTGGGCGCATAGCTCGGTGATGCCGCGTATTTGGTGTTATGGTCTCCTGCCTTCGACTTTGAATCGTTGAGATAATAACGGGCACGGGCCGGTGTTGTCCACCAGTATGTATCACTCTGATACTGCCAATAGGCATAGCCTGCTGATGCGGGGAAGCCGAATATCACCTCGTCGCAAGTCTCGTTATTCCAGTCGAATGCCGCATCCCAACGGTCGGCAACTTCATACTGACCGTACTTGCCGTCAAGTATGTCCTGAGCCACTTGAGCGCACTCCGTATATTTCGGTTCGCCTATATAAACCTCTGAATTAAGGTAAAGACGCACCAACAAAGATGCTGCGGCTGCCTTTGTCCACTGTCCCTGTACATTGGCGTTACTTCCAAGAACATCTTTCGAGACAAGCAAAGGAATACATTCCTTAAGCTCACTCTCAATGAAGTCATAAATTACTTTAGGCTCTACCTGACTCTCTGTATTCAGTGATACGTCACTATAGCTCACGGCAAGTGGAACATTGCGGAATGCATCAAGCAAACGCAAGTAGAACCACGCACGCAGCACACGGCACTGTGAGGAAAGGTTATCAAACTCAGCCTGTGAGAAGCCGAAACGTTCGGCGCTAAGTTTTGAAAGATCTTCGATAACATAATTACACTGCATGATACCCTGGAAGCATCCGTTCCATTCTGTCTGCGCATCGCCGCCGTCTTCAACGTCCCACTCATGGTAGTGCAGGCGACGCCACTTGCCGCTGTCGTCCCACCATCCGTCACGGGTCGGGGTTATAAGCTGGTCGGCCGGAAGCTCATTGAGCACATGACGGCTCTGGATGCTCCAGAACGCGTGCTCAAAAGGACGGAACGTAGCGCGTATAACATCCATCTTTGTGTTATAATAGTTTTGGGTTCCGACCTGATCATAGAGAGTCTCGTCAAGGTCGGTGCAGCTTCCTAATGTCGTGCCTAAGAGAGCTGCCGATATGATATATCTGAATAGTTTCATTATCTCTTGTTTTTATTGTTTCTGAAAGTCGTTTACTTGTCAAACTCGTTTACTCTATTAGAAATCAACCTGCAAGCCAACGATGAACTGGCGTGTAGACGGGAAATAGGTGCGTGAGCCCTGACCGCCGGGGTTAAGTCCGTTAACTTGATATGTAGACGGATCCACACCGCTAAACTTGGTTATTGTGAAGACATTCTTCATAGTACCGTACACACGCAGACGATCGAGGAAACGCCAGTTCTTGGGATTGAAAGTGTATCCAAGTGTCACCATATCGAGCTTCAGATAGTCACCGCTCTCCAAGAAGTAATCGCATACCACAGGATTGGCGTCTGCCGAGATGCTGAAGTTCTTGCCGTATGCCTTGTCGAGCCTGTTTCCGGTGAAGTTGCGTGTTCCGTAATAGAAGTCGTGTATGTTGAATATGTCATAGCCGAAAGCTCCACGGAAGAACAGAGACAAGTCGAAATTACGATAACGGAAGTTATGGCTTGACGACATGGTGAACTTAGGCATACCGTTGCCTACTACCTGTCGGTCGGCATCTGTCGCCTGTGACGCGCGGATGATGTCTCCTTCCTTGTCGTACACGAGCCACTCGCCATCAGTTGTGTGTCCTGCATATTTCCACATATAGAAGTTACCAAGCGACTCGCCTTTCTGTATGCGCTGCAGATTGTAGTAGGGATACGGATCTTCGGTACCGCATACGTCATAATAATCTTGACCAACATACTGCGAGTTGCTGAAGTCGACGAACTTATTGCTCATCGTTGAGCCGACTAAATTGAAGTCATAAGAGAAATCTTTGGTGTTTACAGCCTTGAAGTTCAGGTCAAACTCAAAACCGGTATTCTTCATCGTACCCACATTCACGAATGTCTCATCAAACAGGTATGGCGGAACTGACACCTTGTAGTTTCCAAGCAAATCCTGCTGACGGCGGCAGAAATAGTTCAAGGAACCGTAGAAGCGGTTATTGAACATAGAGAAGTCGATACCGATATTCCAGTTCTTACCTTTCTCCCACTTCAAGTCCGGATTGACATTCTTTGACGGTCCCCATACCTGGAAGTATTTTCCACCATAATAATAATATCCAAAACCGTTCATGGTATTCAGTGACAGATAGCTGCCGAAATCCTGATTTCCGGTAACGCCATAGTCGGCACGTAGCTTGAGGTCGTTCAGCCATGAGAGGCCTTTCATGAAGTTTTCCTGTGATATACGCCAGCCCACAGATACAGCAGGGAAGTTACCCCACTTGTTGGCGGCACCGAACTTTGACGAGCCTTCATGACGCAAAGAAGCTGTGAACATATATTTTCCGTCATAATCGTAGCTCACACGTCCGAAGAAGGCTATCAGCTTGGCATCGTTTCTATAACTTCCCATACCAATCTCGCCTTCTTCTTTGGCAAACTCACCTGTACCGAGATTGTCTGAGCCGAGTCCGTCGTTTGGAAAATCCTTGTTTGATGCATTAAATCCTGAATAATGTGAATACTGGTAGGAATATCCGGCCATACCTTTTATATTATGCAGACCTATGCTTCCGCTATAGTTTGTCAGCCACTCCATCACATACTGTCTCTCACTCGAATATGAACGGCTTGCCTCACCGTCACGTCCGCTGTTGATGGCTATGGTACTTGTTGACGGACGGAACCATGAATTGTCATTTGTATACTGATGGTCAGCAAACATGAGTTGCGTACTCAAACGATGATTGCCGCTGCTTTCACCGGCAAGAAGAGGTAGCAGATTCAATTTCACTGTTCCATCCCAGTCGAGCAACTTCGTATCGCCATGGTCTTTCTCCAACTTCTGGCGTTCAACAGGGTTGGAACCAACCACCTGTCCCTGAAAATTATAATAAAGGTTAGGATTTTCCGGATCCATGAGCGGTGTAGTTGGATTTGCCTCTATGGCATCTTTAAATACACTCCAATCTGCCTGATCGCGGTATATGACACGCGGGGCGATATTCGCCGTCAACGTAAAGAGACCGCCTTTGGTAGTATGCATGAGTGAGGCTCGGGCTCCGTATTCCTTACGGGCCGAACGCAAGTCGATACCTTTTGCGTCACGATAGTCAACACTTACTCGGTAGTTGCTCTTATCGTTGCCGCCACTGAGCGTGAGGGTGTGCTGCATGGTTGTTCCGGTACGGCTCACAGCATCGAGCCAGTCGACATTGCCGCCAAGGTCAACGCCATTGTCTCCCCATCCGAGACGTACGTCACGATACTCATCGGCACTCATCATGTCGAGTTCCTTAATAATGGTATCCCAAGAATACATACCGGAATAAGAGGTGTGTACCCTGCCGTCCTTGCTGCCTTTCTTTGTCGTCACTACGATTACGCCGTTAGAACCGCGCGTACCATATATGGCAGACGCTGCACCGTCCTTGAGAATATCAAACGAAGCTATGTCATTAGGGTTAATATTCGTAAGGTTTCCTCCAGGCACACCGTCAATGACAATCAGAGGGCCAAGTCCCGCTGAGCGCGATGACACGCCACGAATCTGGATGCTTGCCTGATTATTTGGGTCGCCGGCACCGGTATTGGTGATAGAAACACCCGGCACCTTGCCCTGAATCATCATCGACGGATCGAGTGAGCTGATGGTAAGGAAGTCTTTCTCGCCGACATGAGAGATTGCAGAAGTCAGCTCTTTCTTGTCCATCGTACCATAACCGATTACGACGACTTCGTTCAGAACATCATTCTTTTCTTTAAGGGTAACATTAATAACGCTGCGTCCGTCCACAGCCACATTCTCAGTCTCAAAACCTATATATGAGAAAGAGAGAGTAGATTTTGCCGGCACCTCTATAGAGTAATTACCGTCCAAATCCGTAACGGCACCCACTCCGGTCTTAAGGTTTCTAACACTTACCCCAATCAGCGGCTCGCCACCCGGGTCTTTTACAGTACCGGTAATCTTTGTTTGCTGCGCATAGGCAGATACCCCCCCTAAGAACAGCAGCAACATTGTCAATAAAGATAGCCGATACTTTGCAGTCTTACTTCTAAATTGTTCCATGTTTTTGTACGTTTTATTGTTAATAATATTTCTGTATAGGTCTTTAATTAATTGCCAAAAGCGTTCTTGAATCCACTTTTTATAATGAGTGGTTCATTCTTTTGCAAAGATATAACAAATAGGTAATCATTATTTATCAAAGTACATAGCAAGTACATTTCCTGACACACTTCATTTAAGATAACATTCTAAATATCAACAAATTACATATAATCAAGAAATGTACTCAAAGTACAATATTGAAATTATTTTACCATTACTTATGTTAACTCTAATACGATATAAGTTATTTTACATACCGTTTTGTAACCCCATTACGATCCACTAATATACATAATCCTCTACCGGGACTTTTCATTTTCATTCCCTGCATATTAAAATACGCAGGTTTGACAAACATATCACCATCTGCTCTCGGTTTATCTATTCCCATAGTAACATTTTCTTTGCTTAGATACTCATCCCGTTCACCAAGAAAAGTTCCAATGAGTTCCTCTGTCATGGTATTCAGTTCCAAACGATAATATCCATCTCGCGAGATAGTCCATTTCAGGTCATCCCCACCAGAGATACGGGCATCTGTCTTGCCTTCTGCCAAAGCATCGCTTACATACGGATGATACGTAGCCCGGAACCAATCTTGCGCTGTAAGTATCTTGAATTTATTAGGTTCGTCGGCTGTTTCATCCCAACCTATGCGCAACTCGCCTTCCCATACCATGACTTCCGGCTGGTTGGGGTCCGGATAGAAACGGCAACTGTTGGCATCCCAATAATTCCATTTCAATTCGCAGCAACCGCCTACGAGATACAACACATTACTTGGTTTGAACATCCTGGCAAGATATGTCTTGCTGTTTTTATCAAGATATATGTTATAATCACCGGCTACGCTTACGCTCCAACCATTGGCAGACTTGTCAGCCGAATACAGCGGACTGTAATATCCTTCACCAAAAGTAATGTCTACTTCCTGAAATCTCGGAACAAAATATTTGGTTTCAGCAGTCTCCTTCTCTGTATTCATCAATTTGAGGAAACCCTGTTTGCACTCAAACGCCACCTTAAACTCCGCGTTATGGTATTCTGACAATTCTATCACACGATTGTCCACAGCTGTTCCTGTAAGATAAAACTTATCTGCCCATGCCGTTGCAGCGGCAGTCTTGCTAAATTTCATCCTCATACTGTTCAGGTCTACCGTAATGGTATATTTACCGCTTTCCGCAACTTTGAACTTGCAGTCCTTACTTCCATCAAGAGCCCAGTCTGCATAAAAAGCAAGAGAATAGCTTACTTCAGGTTCGGCCGTGATACCGGAAGCCGTAGCAACAATATGCTTGTGCCAGGCTTCACGCGTGTTCATAAACTTAAATTCCTTACCGCCGTTAAGTTCACCTGCCCATTCCAACACGCCGGGAGCGATACTCATCATACTGGGTGCCTGCCCCAAGTCCCATCCTGTAGCCACAGCGTCACCTACTATATATAATTGTGTGTACTCTATTGAGTTCGACATTCCGCCAAAAGCCTTTACAGGGCATATCAGCGTAATCATCATCATGAGAAAACCATATTTCTTCATATTCCTATTATTTATATATTTTACTTACTGTAACGTCCTTATCGGCTTCCACCCGGCATATATACATTGATGTATTAAGAGCTGTCAGGTCTTCCTTAAAGCCTGAAATGTTTGAGTAGCTTCTATTTATCTGTTCCATTCCGACCGGATTGCAGATAGACAGGCTCACACTTTTCTTATTCTCACCGAAATCTGCATTCAACGTATTGCTCCCCTTGTCGTAAGAGATAGTAGTCTGACGGGCGTTCACTTTCGAGACGCCCGTCTTGCCAGAATAACATACTTCTGCCGTAACAACTTCTGAACAATCCTTCTTCGGAAGTTCCACGGTCAGACATTTTGAACTTTCATCATAGCTCCACTTGCCGTTAGCGAGTGCAGTTCCATTCACCTTAACACTCTCAGGAAGAGTAGCGTTATATATTCTGAGAGTCCACCGGCGTGCTGACGGCAGTCCTTCTGTAATGCCCTGACGCGCTGCGATGGTATAAGTCTCTGTCATTCCGTTTACGGTATGTGAGAATTCCGTAACGGCATACTTAGCTGCATAGTCTGCATTATCTTCGTTGTCTTCGTACAAAGAACCGTTTCCCTCACTGCCGGCCACAATATTCAGAATCATATTCTCCGGTCTTTCGGTTACATTCTTCACTGTCGGCGGATTATATGGTATCATGGCATTGGCGTTGAAGAAATAAGGTATCTGATTCATCGTGAAGTCCATTGTCTTCACGCAACCGCCGTCGATAAGTTCGTTTGTAGCCGCGCTCCACCATTTTCCTTCCGGAAACCATATTTTCTTCGCTGTGGTAATACCGTTGGCCGATGCCTCCGTCACAGGTGCTACAAGGATATTGTCGCCGAAGAAATACTCTCCCTCATATTTATATGCCTCTTCCGTCTCCGGATATTCATAATAGAGCGGACGGCACATTCCGATACCAGTGTCGTATGTCTTGCGTGCCATAGTATAGATGTAGGGGAACAAGGCATAACGCAACTTCACGGCCTCACGCATAACAGGGAAATTCTCAAACTTCCAAATACGTCGCTCTATGCGGCTATCCTTTGTCGCATGGGTGCGGAATATCGGAGTAAACACGCCGAACTGTATCCAGCGGAGCACTAATTCCGGGTCGTTTACGGTCTTTTCATCGGTAAACGCGTGTCCGCCGAGGTCGTGTCCCCAATAAGCATAACCCACATTGGATGCCGTAGAAGTGAAATAAGGCTGGAATGCGAGCGTCGGGAAATTGATAAGTGCATCGCCCGAGAAACCTATCTGATAGCGATGGCTGCCCAAGCCTCCCCAGCGGTGGAAGATTACGGGGCGTCTGTCGGGACGGTTTCTCACCATATCATTATAAAAAACATGGTTACACCAGAATGTTTGTCCAAGTCCTGAGGTGTACGGACTTGTGAGATGCTGCTGCCAGTCGAGCCACCAGAAGTCCACTCCCTCACCCTCATGAGAGCGTATTATCGTGTTGAAGAATGCTTTTGAGTAGTCTGCATAGTCCAAGTACCACGGAATGTTATTGCCGTTGACATATTTTCCATTGAGTGCGGAGCTAATCTGAGCGAAATACTCTGGCGACTCCGTCTTGTCGATACCGTCTGCCGGGTGCAGGTTGAGGGCAATCTTGAAATTCTTGTCGTGTATTTCCTTGAGCAATCCCTTGGGGTCAGGTATTAGATTGGTGTTCCACGACCAGCCCGTCCAGCCGCCTATGCCTGCCGACTGGCTGTTGGCGTCGCCGTTCCAGTGCCAGTCCATGTCAAGTATCATGACATCGGCAGGTATATCGTTATCAGCAAGGTCTTTCATTATCTGACGGTAGTCGTCTGCTGAATATGATTCATACTTGCTATACCAATATCCGAACACGTAGGCCGGCGGCAATGGTATCTTGCCAGCTATCTTCGTGAAGTCGCATATAGCCTTTTTATAGTCTGAACCGTAGCCCATAAAATATGTATCCATCGCGTAAGGGTCGGTGCGTTCTGCCCACCAGTCGAAGCCCATATCTCCGTTTGGCGCAAACGCGAACGAGCGGCTTCCATCCGGACGTGCTTTAGTCCAGGAGTCATCTATCACCGCCCATCCCGAGCGTGAGATTATACCGTCTTCCATTTCTGCACGCTTGTTGTCGCCGTTGCTGCCGTCAAGCGTCCTGCAAGTTCCTTTCAGATTTAGCGGATCAGGTTTTCCCGGATACCATAACACGTTTTGTCCGTTGTGCTTCATCACTACCGAGAGGTTTGCCGGAGATGCGGGGATGGTTCTCGGGTCGGTATTCTTACGATACTTCAATGTCAGTTTGTCGGTCGTTATATACACGAAGTCGCTGTCTTCGCTTTTCGTGAAGCTCGGCACGGCATCCATCTTGCGGTTCTGTACTACAAAGGTGGCCCGGTCTTCAAACACACCTTTATCACTATATTCTATACGAATCATCTCGGGAGTGAGAACTGTAAATCGGGCATTTCCCGATTTTACGATTGCGTTGTCATCAGCTTTTGGCTGCTGACCGGATACCGCTGTCGACAAGAACACGCAAAGACATCCGAAAACATTTCTTAGGTTAATCGTCATTTTCATTCAATAATAAATTTAATTTTAATTATTAATTAATGTGAGTTCTATATTTTTCAAGTCTTTTTCCCGCCCTGCAAAGACGTGGTTATCTTGGCTCACCCGATAAATATAAGGGAAGTCTTTTATTAGATATTATGTCGCCCTTTGCACACATTTTACGCCATGCTGTCTTAATACAGATTTACTTCAGAGTATTTAAGCCTGAATTACTCCGGTACTGAAGCCAAAATACTTGAGTAATCAGGCCGGAATTACTTGAGTAATCAGAGCGGAATTACTTGAGTACTGCGCCCAAATTACTCGAGTATTGCGCCATAGTACTATGCTGTTCGACAGAAATAGGTTGCCCCCTGTATTTATCGGATGAGCCGTTATCTTGGGTTGTTTTGATTACAAGAGCCTCGGTAATGATATTACCAAGCCCCGGTAACGCAACCATGTGTTGCTGCGTCTAAGCTAATCTGCCGTAACAGGTCTGAGCCTTATGGTTATTTCAGGCAGTAATCCTTAATGGCGGGAAGCATTAATGCTATGCGCAATGATTTCGAACACAAAATTATAAAAAACTTAGTCTTTTGATTCTCTCATGTACACAATCGGTACATTCCACTGTCATATACGATTCATTATTCCTCTATATATCAATTATTTACATTATTCCATAAAAATAGCGTAAGTACATTAGGCACTTTTATTTTTTTTGATTATCTTTGCATAAGATAAGCTGCACCTCAGCAATTTAGAACAAGTTCTATTGCGTTCGGTTTGCATTATCTTTGCATAAGATAAGCTGCACCTCAGCAATTTAGAACAAGTTCTATTGCGTTCGGTTTGCATTATCTTTGCATATAAATTAATATAATATCTATGAAAAGAACCTTTACAATCATCATACTTCTGACATCCTACTTGTTTGCCAAAGCAGAGACACAAGCGTTATATCAAAAACTCGACAGCGTGATAGCAAAGAGAGAGCAATACACGCAAGACAAGGAGCAAAAAATAGATATGATAAAGAAGAGCGCGCGAGTCGTAACAGACAAAATCACGCTCATGAAATTGTATAACGAGATATACAACGAGTACAATCACTTCCGCTTTGATTCTGCAATGACATACGCTAAGAAAGGTCTCGAACTCGCTATAAAGGAGAAGAATGACTACTATTATTGTCTGAACACTATTCACGAAGCCATGTTGCTTGCCACGGGCGGACTATACAGCGAGGCTAAGGCAAATCTGGACCAACTGACCGAAGGCAAGATGGACTCGACCTTGCTCTATGAATATAATCTTGCGCAATACTGGCTCTACACTTACTGGAGCGACTACTGCAACGACAGCGAATACAGAACCGTTTATTGGGAAAACAAGATTAAATATCTGAAGCGAACCGTTCCTCTTGCCAAGAAATATCCCAACGACTACAACTATCTCATGGGGGAATATTTCATGTATGTTGTCGGCGACGGACACAAGTCATTGCCTTATTATAATAAGGTGATAGAGAACGAGCCTTATAACTCACGCCTCTACTCCACCGCCTGCTTTGCCATATCGTGTATATACGCTGCCTTGGGGGATGAGGAAAAACACGAGGAATATCTCATAAGGACCGTGATAACCGATGTCGTTACGCCGGTAAAGGAGAATCTCTCGTTTCAGGAACTGGCCATGCTGCTGTTCAGGAAAGGAGGCGACAGCCAACTGAAACGGGCGGAACAATACATACAGCTATCAATGGAGGATGCCAAGTTCTATAACAACAGGCTGCGCATCATCGACAACTCCAATAAACTGCCGGCCATCATATCCAAATACAAGGAGATGATGAAAGAGCAAAACGACAAGTTGCGCAGCAGTCTGACATGGACTATAATCTTATTGTTGGGACTTATCGTCTCACTGGCATTCATTATCAGACAGAACAAACTGCTCTCGAAGCACCGCCGGAAGATTGCGGAAAGCAACCGGCAACTGACGGAACTGAACAGTGAGCTGGCATTACTGAACAGCGGTCTGAAACAGTCAAACACTAAAATGCAGGTAACAAACGTGAAACGTGAGGCTCTTGCAAAACTCTATATCGACTTATGTTCGAAATATATCGAGCGACTCAGCAAATATCAGAAGCTGGTATGCCGCAAAATAAAGGCAAATCAGGTAAACGACCTGCTCAGCATCATGACTTCTTCCCGGTTGTCTGACGAGGATGCCGCTACATTCATGCACAATTTCGATAAGGCTTTCCTCGACCAATACCCTACTTTCATTACTGAATTTAATTCGCTTTTACAACCGGAACACGCCATAAAGACAAAAAACAACACTCTCACAACAGAACTTAGGATTTTCGCCCTTGTCAGGCTGGGCGTAAAGGAAAGCAGCGAAATCGCCAATCTGCTTTTCTACACTCCGCGAACGATATACAATTATCGGTCGATGACAAAGAATAAGGCTATCAATAAGGAATCATTCGAGAATGATGTCCTGCACCTATGTTCTATGTAACGAGCAACTTTCTATGTTTAATAAATACTGCTGACAAAACAATATGAAATACATGAGACACTTATTCGCAACGGTCATGCTGGCTTTTTCAATGACCGCGCCGGCGCAATCAAAGACTCTGTCGGGGCTTTGTCCCGAGAATTTCTGCGACACAATAGACGGGAAACCGACGGCTTTGTATGTACTGAAAAACGAAAACGGAATGGAGGCTTGCGTAACAAACTACGGCGCACGTCTCGTTTCGCTGATGACGCCCAACTGGAACGGGCGTATGGAGGACGTAGTCCTGGGATACGACAACATCAAGGATTATTATACGAGGGGGCAGAATTTCGGTGCCACCGTGGGAAGATACGTTGGCCGTATCATTGGCCCGGGATTCTCTATCGACGGACACAGCTATCGCTTGCAGGACGATGGCAAGGGGCATATTGCCCACGGGGGCAAACCGGGATTTCAGAATAGGGTGTGGGATGTGATGCAAGCCGACCGACAGAAGATTGTCTTGCAATATGTTTCGCCCGACGGGGAAAACGGTTTTCCGGGCGAACTGACCGTTACGCTGACCTATACGCTCACCGACCGCAATTCGGTAGATGTGGATTTCAAGGCGGAAACAACCAAGCCGACGGTGCTGAATCTCACCAACCATTCGTTTTTCAATATCTCCGGCGACCTCTCGCGCACTGTTCTGTCGCAAAACCTATGGATAGACAGCAACCGGATTGCGGAGTATGACAAGGGCAAGAACGTTACGGGCGAGCTGCTCGGTGTGAGAAACACGCCGTTCGACTTCACCAAGCCTCATCAGATTGGCAAGCGCATAGATAGCGACGATGCACAATTAGCCGTAACTGGAGGCTACGACCATTCGTTTTTGTTGCGCCATCCGGGCGATATGCGCAATCCCGCCGCTATCTTATACGACGCTCAGAGTGGCAGGACGCTGACGGTATATACCACCGAGCCGGCCATCCACGTATATACAGGCAACGGACTGAAAGGTAACCAAACGGGCAAAAACGGCATCACTTATCCGCGCCGCTCGGCCATCTGCCTTGAGACGATGCACCTTGCCGACTCGCCCAACAAGCCGCAATTCCCTTCTACGCTGCTACGTCCGGGCGAGAAGTTCCACTCTAAGACGGTATTCCTTTTCACCACCGACCCGCCTGTAATAATGAAGACACCTTGAGTGGCTACCTGAAGAATGTTAAGTGAGTACCTGTTTACATAAGACCCGAACCCAAGCAGATGGAACTCTCCCCCTTGGGGAGTTGGAGGGGGCCTCCTTTACACACCGTGAATAAATACGCTTAAATTCAAAAATAAGTAAAAAGATTTGGCTGTTAAGGCAATCTGAGCTATATTTGCATTGATGAAAAGAACTCTTGTCATAGCAATGTCTATTCTTCTATGTTCCAAAGTAGGCGCACAGAATGACAATAATCTGTCCGACACCATAAGCATTGAGCCTATTGTGCCGGCACGGCTGCATGGAGCAAGAGAGGCTACGGAGGAAGAAAAGGAGTATGCAAGGATGCTGGCGCAGGAACGCGAGGAGCAACGGCAGATTGACATGAATCTGCCGGCTGTGAGCGAAAACGGCCAGGTGCAGACTTCGCCCACATATTATCACCCTTATTGGGGAGCATATTGGGAACCGAGCTGGCGTCTGCACAAAGGATTGAACGTGAACGTGGGTGCTTCGGTATTCGCCAATTCCGGCGGTGGACACAGCGGTGTAGGCTTCTCGCAGGACATCTCACTGATGTATGTTACCAATCTGTCGAAAAAAGCGACTCTCGCCGTGGGCGGATATTTCAACAATGTGATGTATGACGGCACCAATTATACTACTGCCGGAGTATCGGCTCTCTTCGGTTATCGTTTCAACGAGCATTGGAGTGCATACGCGTTTGTACAGAAAGCAATGTCAAACGGCAATGCCTATCCCGGCTACGGACCGTATTATGGCCGTATGAGATATGGTTATGGCTATCCTTACGATGCATTCTACGGAAATTTCTATGGCGGTTACGGCGCGCCTTACGGCAGAGACCCGCGTCGTTATATGGACCGCATAGGTGGCGGTGTGCGCTATGAATGGGGAGATAACAACTTCATTCAGATAGAAGTGGAATACGATCGGATGCCCGACAACAACCGCACATATAACAATCGCCGATATGATTATCCGGCAAGATTTTGATTCCCGTTGAAAGATATATAAGGAAAGTTATAATAAAATAAAAGGAGATAAAGGCAATACATACGTCCTTTATCTCCTTTTATCTTCTCTTTACTCTACAACTTTTACCACTTCACAGGCTCTTGCAGTATCAGTCCAATACCCGACATCTCGCAAAAGATGCTCACCGTGACGTTGCGCAGTCTCGAAGAAGACGGCTACGTTACCCGCACGGTTTATCCGGAAGTTCCTCCCCGTGTGGAGTACACTCTCACGGAAAGGGCACATTCATTGCTGCCACATATCTATGCACTGATAGGATGGGCATTAGAAAATATGGAAGCAATCATGAATGACAGGAAAGCCACAAACAGGAGAAACAGCTCTAAACCATAGCTAAGATTTAGCTAAGATTTAATATGTGAATAAGTAATAAATATCTTACTTTTATATTGTTATTCGGAACAAATTACTTATCTTTGCTTCATGGAAGAAGTAATACGAAAAGTTATCTACTCGCACGAGTTCGAAGAATACTATGCAAGTATTGACGAACAACTGAGGAAGAAATATGACTATGCCTTGGAAATAGTCAGAACTCAATACGTCGTCAGTACAAAGATCGTAAAGAACTTGTAGAATACTGATTTTTATGAATTGCGTGTTTCCGTTGGTTCCAATGAATGCAGGACAATATTGTTGGCAGTAGACCACGACAATTTCATACAGAGTAAGAACGTGCTTCTTCTCAATTCGTTTTTGAAAAAAAGTACAAAACAATATAAGGCTGAGATAAAAAAAGCCGAGAATATTATTAAACGTTATTTGGAGGATTGAATTATGATGAAACTTGACATGAATAAACTTGCCGGTCTCAAAACTCTCGATGACCACTTGCAAGAAAGATACGGCGATAAAAACAGCTCAGAACGTAAAGAATTCGAGGCAAAGGCAAAAGCATGGTATTATGCAGAGCTTCTTAAAGATGAACGCAAGCGGCAGAATGTCACCCAAAAGATGTTGGCCGAAAAAATTGGCAAGAAGCGTGAATATATCTCCGCTCTTGAAAAGGGACAAACGGATATGCAACTCTCTACATTCCTTAAGATTGCTGATGCCTTGGGGCTTCGCTTCTCGCTTGTGTTGGGATGATACTACAATAAAGGGATGCCCCTTTCAAAGAACATCCCTTTACTTTACCTTGTCATAATATTGTAAAACTTCACTTTATTCCAACATATAGATTTAAGATAGATCTGTTGCTTATTCCGCTTTTTTCATGGAACTTCGCCTCGTATCTTCTATTTCATCCTTAATGTCGAATGCCGTCAGGCGAAGCACTAAATAGATAAATATCGCCACGACCACGGCAATGATACCTAAAATAATCTTCCAAAACATAAGTATCTGTCAGTTTTTATAACATCTACATAAATTTGGCCTTCACGAACTGCGGCACCTTCCACAGCATCTTCTCAATCTTTGTGACGGTAGGATGAAAGCCATGCGAACGAAACATCCGGATGTCCTCATCCCACATCTGCTTGCGCCGCTTGCTGTCGGTTGAGAGTCCTCCCATACGCATACGCACGATAAATTCGTTAAGATAAGCCACCGTGAGGTCGCCGCCAAGCAGGTATCGGAGTAGGAAATCTGAGTCGGCCGCAATCTTGTAAGTTTCGTTATAAAGGCCGCGCCTCTCTATCGCCTCCCTTCTTATGTAACACGTGGGGTGCAGCGGCAGCCATCCGTGTCGCACCTTCCATATCCTGTAAGTGCCGCCAATCCATTTTCTCACCACCTTATCCGTATTTTCCGCATTCACAAACAACCCGTTGCCATAGAGGAAATCCGCCCCCGTCTCCCCCATTCTCTCCACGATGCGGCTCACCACATGATTGTCATAGAGGAAATCATCAGAGTGCAGCAGTCCAATCACGTCTCCCGTGGCAGCCCTAATACCTTTATTTATAGCCTCATACATTCCGTGGTCAGGTTCGGAGATAACCTTAAAGCCCGGTGCTGTGTCGTAATTAAGTTTTTACGGCGCAGCCCCGTTTTTTGTTAAACATCTCCTTTACGAATCACCTTCTTGATTATCTTTTTATTGGCTCTGTTTATCATTGATGTGTCGAGCGAAGCGAGGTATATCTGCGTAGTCTTGTCAGAATCGTGTCCAAGTCCCTCACTGATTACCGACAATGGCACATCCAGGTTTCTCGCAATGCTTGCCCACGAGTGGCGCGCCACGTATGTAGTGAGCGGAACGGGCAGCCCAACCATCCCGCCTATCCGCTTCAAGCTCCGGTTTATCCGCTGCAAAGCCTGCCCGTATGTCTGATGGCCACCGAAGGCATCACCGCTTACGATAGGAAACATATAGGGCGAGCCAGCCGTCTGCCTCACATATCTATTCACGATTTCCTGCATCGGGCGCTCCCACTGTATCGTAAGGCTCTGAAAAGTCTTGCGGCGGTTGTAGGTTAGGAAACCGTTTCTCAGGTTGCTCTTTTTAAGATAGGCTATGTCTACAAAGGACATACCCCGCGTATAGAAACTGAACATAAATATATCACGTGCGAAATCGAGCGACGGCCTACCCGTTAAATCGAGCGCGAGAATAGCCTGAATGACGCAAGGAGCCACCGCCCGTTTACGGGTCTTGCCCACCGAAACGCGCACTTTCCTGAAAATATCGCAATCATCGGCCAGCCCCTCCTCCACGGCCTGCCGATAAAGAGTCCTAAGCGTCCGCATATAGCACGACGAAGAACTGCGTTTCAGTCCGTTATGCAACATCCAAGCCTCATACTCCTGCATCATCTCCCCAGTCATATCTTTGAATGTCAGGTCGTTTCCATTGCGGAACTTTCCATAGCTGCGCAGCACGTTATCGTATGTCTTAGCCGTGCCATAGCAGTGCATCCTCGTCTTCCGTTCTATCTGCGAACAGATATAACCGAACACACTCACGCAAGGCGGCATAGTCCGGAACACAGCCAGCAAATCCTCGAATGTGCATCCGCCTTCCGCCCGTTCTTTCTCAATCGCCAACCGGCGCATCCTTTCCATTTTCCAACTCGTCTTCGACCGATACAACCGCAGTACGGCCCGTCTCACGTCATCACTCTCCGGCCTCTCCTCTGCAACGATTTCTGAACATTTCTCATCCCATTCATGCGGAAAGATATGAAAGCCAGTACTTATCATCGCCACTTTGCGGAGACTAATGATTTGATAATACAGCGTTCCCTCTTTGCCTGCAATGGAAGAGGGGCGGAATCTTAATTTTATTGTTGTCATAAGCTATTTTATAGTTACTTTAGTTATAACGCAAAATCTCTGCTATCCTATAATATCTTTTCTTGCAGATAACTATTGGCTGAGCTGATTTCAACGTCCTTCAGTGGCTACCTCAACGCTGTTCAGTGGCTACCTTAACAATGTTCGGAGTAACTATCAATACGGTCTTGAATTTAAGACAATATACGGGAAATAGAGGTTCATCCGATAAATACAGGGGGCAACCTATTTCGGCCGGACAGCATAGTACTATGGCGCAATACTCGAGTAATTTGGGTGTAGTACTCAAGTAATTCCGCTCTGATTACCCAAGTAATTCCGGCCTGATTACTCAAGTATTTAGGCTTCAGTACTGGAGTAATTCAGGCTTAGTACTGCACCGTAATGTCTATGCCTGATTTTACTTCACACTTTTTCTTTATGTTTTCCGAATTACTTCACACGCTTTTGTAAATTTTCCTAACTAACTTTATAGCGTTATTCCAAGTTTACTGGATTACTTCACAGTGCAAAGGTGCGACATAATATCTAACCTGTATCTGACTGATAATCAAAAAAGATACAGACTTCTATAAATTTACGCGATATATATACATAAAAAAAAGAGGTTGCGAACATATATATGGCAACCCCTTTATCTTATAAGTAAGTCTCCAAAATTAACCGATACTATCTATGATAAAGCATATACTTATATCTTGTATGTATAAACCTTGTTCTTTTTGGCTGTTTTTGCCTTGTCTCTCAGTCACATAGCCCGCTATGCTCCTTCGTTCCAAGACGAAAACATCTCAAAAACAACCAAGCTTTATACTATACATTAATTTTAGAGACTTACTTAACAAAATATAAAAACTGCAAAACGAAAATTATTTAACTATCTCCCCCTACCCTACAAGCTTCAAACGCAGACTGTTGAGTACCACGCTGACGCTGGAGAAGGCCATAAGGGCACTCGCCCACATCGGGGTGATTTGGAAATCGAGGCCGAAAAGGAAAGGCAGTCCGGCAGCAAGTGGGATGCAGACGAGGTTGTAGATGAAAGCCCAGAAGAGGTTCTGATGTATCATGCCCACGGTCTTGTTGCTCAGACGGATGGCATCGGGAATGCGACGGAGGTCGGTTCCCATGAGCGTAACCTGCGCAACGTCCATAGCAATGTCCGTTCCCTTGCCCATCGCAATACTGACATCTGCAGCGGCGAGAGCCTGCGAGTCATTTATTCCGTCGCCAACCATCGCCACGTGCTTGCCTTCTGCCTGGAGCTTGCGCACGAGATTCTCCTTGTCCTGCGGCATCACCTTGCTTTGATAATGCTCTATTCCCGCCTCATTGGCCCAATAGCGCACTGCTTCCTCTACGTCGCCACTCATCATATACACTTCTATGCCGCGCTCACGAAGCTCTTGCATGGCTTCACGGGCAAAGGGCTTGAGGGTTTCGCGGGCGATTATATCCCCTCCTCTCTCCTCTTTCAGATTATCCCCACTCCTCGGAATAGTCAGCGTTCCGGTCTTGTCGATAACCAATGCATCGATGTTGCGAAGGTTTTCGAGAGCCACCGCATCCTTAATCAGGATGTTTTTCTGCGCCGCCTTGCCTATTCCCACCATCAGTGCGGTGGGCGTAGCAAGTCCCATGGCACACGGACAGGCTATCACCAGCACGCTGACTGCCGACAGGATGGCGCGCGGAAGCATCCCACTTCCACCTAAAGAATACCATAACACGAAGGTGAGAATAGACAATACGAATACCGTCGGTACGAAAATCAAGGCTATTTTATCTACCGTCCGCTGCACAGGAGCCTTAGAGTTCTGCGCCTCACGCACCATTCTTATGATACCGGCAAGCACGGTTTCCTCGCCCACTTGCTCGGCACGGAAACGCAAAGTGCCCGACTTCACGATGGTTCCGGCAAAGACCTTGTCGCCCGTTTGCTTACTTACGGGCAGCGGTTCGCCCGAAATCATGCTCTCGTCCACGCCCGCATCGCTTGTCGTCACGCATCCGTCAACGGGTATTTTCTCCCCCGCCCTCACCTCAACGATGTCGCCTTTGCCGAGAGTTGCCACAGGAACCTCGCACAGTTCCATCTGTTTTGTCTCCGCAGAATATTGCTCTATGCGTGCCGTCTTGGGCGCAAGACCCATCAGCACACGTATTGCCGAAGCGGTGCTGTTCTTCGCACGCTCCTCGAGCAGGCGCCCGGTGAGCACGAAAGAGATTATCATCACCGACGCGTCATAGTAGGTATGCCACACTATTCCGCGCGGAGTCCAAAACGAATCGCCCCAAAAGGTATTGAAAACGCTGAAAATAAAGGAGATAGCCGTAGACATAGCCACGAGCATATCCATGCCTGCTGTGAGATGACGCAGTTGTTTCCAAGCCGTAATATAGAACTGCCGACCGCAGAAAATCATACAAGCGAGGGATATAATGAGCATAGTTTGATTGGCAATATCAGCATTCCCCACTCTAATCCAGCCCATCGACACCGACATACAGAGCAGCGACAGCACCCACGCCAGCACCATCTTGCGGCACAAGAGCACCAAACTGCGGTGTTCAAGTTCCGTTACCGAGCGGTCTTCTTCTATCACGAGGTCGTATCCGGCAGCCGCCACCTCGTCTTTCATCTGTTGCAACGAGATTACTTCCGGGTTATATTCCACCTGTGCCGAGCGTCCCGGCAACGATACGGCCACATCTTTAACACCGTCGAGACTACGCAGTTTGCGCTCCACATTGGCAGAACAAACAGCACACATCATTCCGATAACCGGTATATTCTTCTTCTCCATATTTCCTATTCATATATATAA
>URER01000014.1 GCA_900547005.1 uncultured Prevotella sp. | reverse complement strand
TTCAGACAAATGCGGAATAAAGGTTGACACCCCTGAGATTACCTCAAAAGCTATTGTCTGAACTCCCGAACTCCTGTCTACTGTCTCCTCTTTGAACTTCTGAACTCCAGTCTACTGTCTCCTCTTTAAACTCCAGTCTCCTCCCCCGGTGGATTTTTTCTCCCGGCAAATATATGAAATAATCGGCAATATTTGTAAAGTCAGAATTACAAATGTATTTCCAAGAGTTTTGTTTTTTGTTTCTTTAACCTTAAAAGGTGTTAGAAAACAGCCTTTTCGAGAAGTAACCTTTGTTTGTAAAAAGGAAAATTGCTAACTTTGCCGTGATTTTTAAGGTATTAGAAGATAACGAATTAATTCACACTTAAATATTTAAGACAAAATGGCAAATTTGGATTTGACAAAGTATGGCATTACCGGAGCTACGGTAATCGCACACAATCCTTCTTACGAGCAGTTGTTCGAGGAGGAGACAAAGGCCGGTCTCGAAGGCTTTGAGGTAGGTCAGAACACAGAACTCGGTGCTGTTAATGTGATGACAGGTATCTACACCGGACGTTCGCCTAAGGACAAATACATCGTCATGGACGAGAACTCAAAGAACACTGTATGGTGGACTTCTGACGAATATAAGAACGATAACCACCCGATGTCTGAGGATGTATGGGCTAAGGTTAAGGAAATCGCTAAGAACGAGCTTTGCAACAAGAACCTCTACGTGGTAGACGCATTCTGCGGTGCCAACAAGGACACACGTATGGCAGTGCGCTTCATCGTTGAGGTTGCTTGGCAGGCACACTTCGTTACAAATATGTTCATCCGTCCGACAGAGGAAGAACTCGCTAACTTTGAGCCTGACTTCGTAATCTACAACGCTTCTAAGGCAAAGGTAGAGAACTACAAGGAGCTGGGTCTGAACTCAGAGACTTGTGTTGCATTCAACACAACAAGCCGCGAGCAGGTTATCATCAACACATGGTACGGTGGTGAGATGAAGAAGGGTATGTTCTCTATGATGAACTACTACCTGCCGTTGAAGGGCATCGCTTCTATGCACTGCTCTGCAAACTGCGACATGAACGGTGAGAACACAGCTATCTTCTTCGGTCTCTCAGGAACAGGTAAGACTACATTGTCAACCGATCCGAAGCGTAAGCTCATCGGCGATGACGAGCACGGATGGGACGACAACGGTGTGTTCAACTTCGAGGGTGGATGCTACGCTAAGGTTATCAACCTTGACAAGGAGAGCGAGCCGGACATCTACAACGCTATCAAGCGCGACGCTCTGCTCGAGAACGTAACAGTTGACGCTAACGGTAAGATCGATTTCGCTGACAAGAGCGTAACCGAGAACACTCGTGTTTCTTACCCAATCAACCACATCAACAACATACAGCCGGGTTCTTCTGCACCGGCAGCTAAGCAGGTTATCTTCCTGTCGGCTGACGCATTCGGTGTACTTCCTCCTGTATCTATCCTTACTCCGGAGCAGACCAAGTACTACTTCCTCTCTGGTTTCACAGCTAAGTTGGCCGGAACAGAGCGCGGTATCACAGAGCCTACTCCTACATTCTCTGCTTGCTTCGGCCAGGCGTTCCTCGAACTCCACCCGACTAAGTACGCTGAGGAACTCGTTAAGAAGATGGAGGCAAACGACGCTAAGGCTTATCTCGTGAACACCGGTTGGAACGGAACAGGCAAGCGTATCTCTATCAAGGATACACGTGGTATCATCGACGCTATCCTGAGCGGTGACATCGACAAGGCTCCTACAAAGCAGATTCCTATGTTCGACTTCACTGTTCCGACAGAGTTGCCGGGTGTTGACACCAACATCCTCGACCCACGCGACACTTACGACTGCGCTTGCAAGTGGGAAGAGAAGGCTAAGGACCTCGCTGCACGCTTCATCAAGAACTTCGCTAAGTACGAAGGCAACGAGGCTGGTAAGGCTCTCGTAGCTGCCGGACCGAAGCTCTAAGACTGAATAGCTCTGAAAGCTAAATAAAACCAAAGGGGCAACGCTGATAATCGGCGTTGCCCCTTTTTATGTTTGATATCCATTCTCTTCACTCTTCACTTAGCTCAGGAGACAGAAAACAGGAGACAGGATTTCAGACATTAGCCTTGCTATTTGATTCTTCACTCTTCACTCTTCTCTCTTCTCTAAACTCCTGTGGCGTAATTCCCATCATGCGCTTTATGAAGCGCGAGAAATAGCCCGGATTTGGAAATCCGCAGTCGATACTAATTTCCTTTACCGACTTGTTAGAGTCTTTTAGCAGCGTAAGGGCGCGGCGCAATGTTACCTCGTCGATAAGCTCTTTGGGCGACATCCCCGTTTTGGCACGCGCTATCTGCGTGAGATACTTGGTGGAGATGCACAGCCGACGGGCGTAGTCGGCCACGCAGTGATACTTGTTGTAAAATTTTTCAGTGTCCGTAAGAAACTGCTTGAACAGCTCCTCGCTGCGGCAATATACCGGCGAATCGGCCATCTCAGACACCGAAAGCGCACCATAGTTTATCATAAGGAAATTGCTGATGATGTTCGAAACGATGCTCGAGGCATATTTCAAACAGCCCATAACAGAATGAGGATGTTATGTTATTGGAATGCGACGGTGGCTTATCGGGGTACAAAAGAGTTAAGAAAGAGCCGATAGGAAACCTCACAAAAACCGCGATAGTTTTTGCTATTCGCCTAATTTATAGTAATTTTGCCGAATAAACAGGAAATATTATACTATAACAGCATGAATATTGAAGCGCAGATATGCAGTGCGGTGATTGAGGCCGTAAAGGAACTGTATGGTCAGGATGTGCCCGCGACAATGGTCGGGCTGCAAAAAACAAAGGCAAACTTTGAGGGAAACCTCACTCTGGTGGTGTTCCCGTTCTTGAAGATGTCGCGTAAGAAACCCGAAGACACGGCTCAGGAGATTGGCGAGTACTTGCAGAAGAACTGCAAGGCTGTGGCCGACTTCAATGTGGTGAAGGGATTCCTGAACCTCGTCATTGCTCCTGCGGCATGGCTTGGACTGCTCAACGACATCAGTGCCGATGAGCATTTCGGAGAGAAGAAAGCCACGGAGGACAGTCCGTTAGTGATGATTGAATACTCATCGCCCAATACCAACAAGCCGTTGCACCTCGGACACGTGCGAAACAACCTGCTGGGTTGGTCGCTGGCACAAATCATGGAGGCCAACGGAAATAAGGTGGTGAAGACTAATATCGTGAACGACCGGGGCATACATATATGCAAGTCGATGCTGGCTTGGCTGAAATGGGGCAAAGGAGAGACTCCGGAGACAAGCGGAAAGAAAGGCGACCATCTTATCGGTGACTACTATGTGGCTTTCGATATGCACTATCGTGCCGAAGTGGAAGAGCTGAAAAACAAGTTCGTTGCCGAGGGCATGGATGACGAGAAGGCCGGGGAGAAGGCCAAGAACGAGGCTCCGCTCATCAAGGAAGCGCACGAAATGCTCGTGAAATGGGAGCAGAACGACCCGGAGGTGCGCGCCCTTTGGGAGAAGATGAACAACTGGGTGTATGCCGGTTTCGACGAGACATACAAGCAGATGGGCGTCGGTTTCGACAAGATATATTATGAGTCTACCACTTATCTTGAGGGAAAGAAGAAGGTGGAGGAAGGACTTGAGAAGGGTCTCTTCTTCAGAAAGGACGACAACAGCGTGTGGGCCGACCTCACGGCTGACGGTCTCGACCAGAAGTTGCTGTTGCGTTCCGACGGCACCAGCGTATATATGACGCAGGATATCGGTACGGCTGATATGCGTTTCCGCGACTTCCCGATAGACAAGATGATATATGTCGTGGGCAATGAGCAGAACTATCACTTCCAGGTGCTGTCTATCTTGCTCGACCGTTTAGGCTTCAAGTGGGGCAAGGAGCTTGTGCATTTCTCTTACGGTATGGTGGAATTGCCTAACGGAAAGATGAAAAGCCGCGAGGGAACGGTCGTTGATGCCGACGACCTGATGGCTACGATGGTGGCCGATGCCAAGCAGATGAGCGAGGACAAGGTGAACAAGCTCGAGGGTATAAGCGAGGACGAGAAGAACGAGATAGCCCGCATCGTGGGCATGGGTGCGCTGAAATACTTCATCCTGAAGGTGGATGCGCGCAAGAATATGCTCTTCAATCCGGAGGAATCCATCGACTTCAACGGCAACACAGGTCCGTTCATTCAGTACACTTACGCCCGCATCCGCAGCATCCTGCGCAAGGCGGCAGAGGCAAACGTCAATATTCCGGTTGTGTTGGCCGACAATGCGCCGCTCAACGAGAAGGAGATAGAGCTGATACAGAAGATGAACGAGTATGGTGCTGCCGTGGAGCAGGCCGGCAAGGACTACTCTCCGAGTGGAATAGCCAACTACTGCTACGAGCTGACCAAGCTCTTCAACCAGTTCTACCATGACTACAGCATCCTGAATGCCGATAGCGACGACGAGAAGACTGTGCGTCTTGTGATAGCCAAGAATGTGGCTAAGACCATCAAGAACGGCATGGCGCTGCTCGGAATAGAGGTTCCAGAAAGAATGTAATTCCGTTTTTGGGTCGGAAATACGATAGGGAGTAAGGGTTAATAAATCCTTATTCCCATTTTTTGTAAAGAAAAATGCGAGCCTTCTTTTATCTTTACACATATTTATATACCTTTGTCTTTCGTATAAAAAGATAAATACAATGCTTGTAAAAACATATAGTGCCGCCGTGATGGGGCTTGAGGCGATTGCCGTAACGATAGAAATCAGCATGACACGCGGTGCCATGCTGCATCTGTCGGGACTCGCCGACACATCGGTAAGGGAAAGTTACGACCGCATAAAGGCGGCTTTATATAACAACGGATATAAGATGCCGGTGGCAGATTTGACTATAAATCTGTCGCCGGCTGACATTAAGAAGGAGGGCAGCGGATATGACCTGCCACTGGCTGTCGGCATTCTCGCGTCGATAGAGAACCTGAAAAGCGACCGGTTGAAGGACTATATGCTCGTGGGCGAACTCGGTCTCGACGGCCGGTTGCAGCCCGTGCGCGGTGCGTTGCCTATCGCGATAAAGGCCAGAGCCGACAAATATAAAGGCCTGATTGTGCCGAAGCAAAACATCCGCGAGGCTGCGGTGGTGAACAATCTCGAAGTGTATGGCATGGAAAGTCTTGTGGATGTGATACATTTCTTTAACGGTACGAAGACGTTTGAGCCTACGGTGGTCGATACCCGTAGGGAGTTTTACGAGCAACAAAGCAATTTTGACCTTGATTTCGCTGATGTGCGCGGTCAGGAAACCGTGAAACGCGCGCTCGAAGTGGCTGCCGCGGGCGGCCATAACCTCATAATGATTGGTCCGCCGGGTTCCGGAAAGTCGATGATGGCAAAGCGTCTGCCGTCCATTCTGCCCCCACTCACGCTCGGCGAGAGCCTTGAGACAACGCAGATACATTCCGTGGCCGGCAAACTGAGCAAGGACACGTCGCTCATCTCGCAGCGGCCGTTCCGCAGTCCCCACCATTCCATCACGCAGGTGGCGCTTGTCGGAGGCGGCACCAACCCCCAGCCGGGCGAGATTTCGCTTGCCCATAACGGCGTTTTGTTCTGCGATGAGCTGCCGGAGTTCTCGCGCAACGTCCTCGAAGTGATGCGCCAGCCGCTCGAAGACCGCCGTATAAACATCAGCCGGGCCAAGTATTCGGTGGATTATCCCTGTTCCTTTATGTTTGTCGCATCCATGAATCCCTGCCCCTGCGGCTATTATAACGATCCGACCCACACCTGTGTGTGCTCGCCCGGACAGATTCAGCGTTACATGAACAAGATTAGCGGACCGTTGCTCGACCGTATCGACATTCAGGTGGAGATTACCCCTGTGCCGTTCCGCGACATATCGAAGTACTCTCAGGGTGAGCCGAGTGCGGTGATACGCGAACGTGTCATTGCCGCCCGTCGCATTCAGGAGGAGCGTTTCAAAGGTTTCAAGGGTATATACTGCAACGCGCAGATGACCGAGCGCATGATTCACCAGTTTGCCGAGCCTGATGAGGCCGGCATCGAGTTGCTCCGCACGGCAATGGAGCGTATGTCGCTGTCGGCGCGCGCCTACAACCGCATATTGAAAGTGGCCCGCACGATAGCCGACCTTGACGGTTCCGGGCGCGTGTTGCCGCACCATCTCGCCGAAGCGATAAACTATCGGAACCTCGATCGTGGCGACTGGGCCGAGAGGGGGATATAAAAAGCAGACGAATGATTATAAAGAAAGTGGCTTTTAGCTGTTTCGTTTGGAACGCTAAAAGCCACTTTTGTTTTGCAGAATCGCTTGTTTTCCGGTCGTCTTTTATGTCTCTTGCCGACCGTTTCTGTTCTTGTTAGCCTACGGTCTTATATCTTCTTCCGGTCGTTTTCTATCAGTTTGAGCAGGTGCTCCACAGCCTCGTCCTCCGGAATGTTCTTTTCCACGCACTCCTTTTGGCGGTAGAGGGAGATTTTTCCTACACCCGCACCAACGTAACCGTAGTCGGCATCGGCCATCTCGCCCGGTCCGTTGACAATACATCCCATAATACCAATCTTCAGACCTTTCATGTCTTTGGTCGCTTCCTTGATGCGGGCGATGGTCGTTCGCAGGTCGTAGAGCGTGCGGCCGCATCCCGGACAGGAGATATATTCCGTCTTGGTGGTGCGCAAACGAGCAGCTTGCAGTATGCCGAATGCCGTATCTGTGATGATGTCGGCAGGAATATCGCCGTCGTTGAGCAGCCAGATACCGTCGCAAAGTCCGTCCATCATCAGCGCGCCCATATCGGCGGAGGCCTCTAATTGGAAATCGCCTTTCTCCTCGTTGGTGTGCCGATACATCTGACAGAACACCACGGGATTTTCCACTCCGTTTGCCGTCAGCTCGTGAACCAGTGCGCGCTGCTCGCCTAAGCGGTTCTGATGGTTACTCATGCAGACCACGACAACCTCGGGATGAGCTTTCAGACAGGCGATATACTCATCGCTCGGAGCACCGTATTGCAGTACGAGGAACTTCATATTGGCCTTCACCGCGCCGATGAATGGTATGGCGTTGTGTGGGAAAATGGGGAAAAAGCCCCCCTCGTTCCCCCCAAGGGGGGATGAAAGACTGCTGTCATTGGATGTCTGTTCTGCACTATTTACTTGTGATTGTAGTTGTATATACGTATTGTAGTCTACGATATATCTGCGTCCTTCTATTGGCTTTTCTGGAATGTTGTTGCCCACATAAACGTAGTCGGGGGATTGGCTATTATCCATCCTCGAAAGACTATCCTCAATCTTCGGAAGATCATCCTCCATCCTCGAGCTTATCACCACCGGAACGTTGCTGCCTCCGATGTTGCCTACGGCCTTAGTCTTGCGTCGTTCAGGGCGCAGATAATCGAAGTCCGCAGCCGTCTTGCCCGGAATAGGGAGGTGTCCGGCTTTCTTTCCGATATATTCCACGAGGTGTTTTGCAACGGGAATCTCTGCCTCCGGCTCCTCACTGAGCGACACACGGATGGTATCGCCGATGCCGTCGGCCAGCAACGCGCCAATGCCCACGGCACTCTTGATGCGTCCGTCCTCTCCTTCGCCGGCCTCGGTGACGCCGAGATGCAGCGGATAGCTCATGCCTTCCTTCTCCATTTCGCTCACGAGCAGACGCACAGAGCGCACCATCACCACCGTGTTTGAGGCCTTTATGGAAATCACAACATCGTTGAACTGCTCGCGTTTGAATATCCGCAGAAACTCCATGCAGCTCTCCACGATTCCCTCCGGCGTGTCACCGTAGCGCGACATGATGCGGTCGGACAGCGAACCGTGGTTCACTCCGATGCGCACAGCCGTGTGATTCTCCTTGCAAATCTTTATAAACGGCATCAGACGCTCGTCAATCTTGCGCAGTTCCTGCTGATATTCCGCCTCGTCGGCATATTCTATCTTTTGGAATTTGCGTGCCGTGTCGACGTAGTTACCCGGGTTTATGCGTACCTTTTCGGCATAGAGAGCCGCCACATCCGCCACGCCGGCGTTGAAATGCACGTCGGCTACGAGTGGCGTTGTATATCCTTCGGCGCGCAACGCACTGTTGATGTTGCGCAGATTCTCGGCCTCCCGGCGGCCTTGCGTGGTCAGTCTGACCAGCTCTCCGCCCGCCTCAATGATGCGTTTCGCCTGCTCCACACACGCCGCGGTGTCGTTTGTGTTGGTCGTTGTCATCGACTGAACCCTTATCGGGTTCTCTCCGCCAATCTCGGTAGCACCGACGTGTACGGTCGTTGTGGCCCGGCGGCGATAGTTGAAAAGGTCTTCCATCGGGTTGTTCTTTATCAGTTAGTCTTGAAATTATACTTCACCTCGGCCAAATCCTTGTTCGCTTTCTCAATCTTCGCGCCCAGTCCGGCCTTGTGTGCTGCCACTTTTGCAGCCACGGCACTGTCGCTCAGACCGATAATCTGCGCCGCGAGGATGGCCGCGTTCTGTGCCGCGTTCACGCCGACAGTGGCCGTCGGTATTCCCGGCGGCATCTGGATGATGCTCAGCATCGCGTCGAGTCCGTCGAGCATACCCTTGATAGGCACTCCGATAACGGGCAGATTGGTCGATGCTGCGATAACTCCCGGCAGTGCGGCAGCCATTCCCGCCGCTGCGATAATCACCTTAATGCCCCGCTCCTGTGCGCCCTTGGCGAACGCTTCCACTGCGTCCGGCGTGCGGTGAGCCGACAATGCGTTCACCTCGAACGGTATTTCGTTGTCATCAAGCCACTTGCAGGCCTTCTCCATAACGGGCAGATCACTTGTGCTGCCCATGATAATACTAACTAATGGTTTCATAATTCGTTATATTTAAGTCCCCTCCGACTCCCTCAAGGGGGAGAGTAGGGTGATTACTATTGTTTTCTTATGTTATTATGTCCGAGCCTCTGGTAACAGGGAGCAATAAGGAGTGACGGGGATTTATACGATGAAAAGCATATCTCTTACTTCTTACTCCTTACCTCTTACCTCTTATCGCCCCCTCCGGGGGCAGGGGGGCTTTACACGAACAGTATTGTCGTGAATGCCGCGAACGCTCCTATCACATATCCTGACACCACTTCCGACAGCTTGTGCTGCCTCAGTATCATCCTGCTTGAGCCTACCATGCCGCCGAGGAGCACCAGCAGACACAGCCACCAGATAGGGTTGAAGTTGAAGATGAATGAGAATGCGAGCATACCGCCTGTCAGTCCGCCGATTGCCGACGTATGTGTCGACACTTTGAAACATAGGTTTATAATGGCGCAGAACGTCTGCACGGCAAGTGCCGCCACGAGAATAGAACCCATGAAGTGCGGCATATTGAACAAGTTCATCAAGTAAAAGCACGTGAAATAGCACAGGATGGAAATGACGTATGGTATGATACGCCGTTCGCGTTGCCCAAGTTGCAACGGCGACCAGCCCTGATAACGATGGTAAAGGTGGATGAGATATGTAGGCAGAAGCACCGTAAAGAAATATATAATGGTAAGCAGCGACAGCTTGTAGTATGTCGGCAGCATATTCAGATAGCTGAAGACGAGCAGCGCTATCATACCGAGCAGCGGCAAATAGAATGGGGTGAACACTATGCTCACCACCTTTGCGGTTGTTATTATCTTCTTTTCTTTCATCTTTCTACTTCCTCAGCCGGGCCACCGGGATGCCCATCTGTTCGCGATACTTCGCCACCGTGCGTCGTGCTATCGGGAATCCGCGTTCCGCCATAATCCTTGTCAGCAGCTCGTCGCTCATCGGTTTCGCCTTGTCCTCTTTGTCTATGATTTCCTTCAGCATTATCTTTATCTTGCGCGTCGACATAGTCTCGCCGTCATTTGTGGTATATCCGTCGCTGAAGAAGAAGCGCAGGGGGAACGTTCCCCATTTCGTCTGCGCGTATTTTATGTTGCTCACGCGTGACACGGTGCTGATGTCAAGTCCCGTCTTGTCCGAGATGTCCTTCAGAATCATCGGCCGCAAATCGCTCTCGTCGCCTTCGCGGAAGAACTTTATCTGCCATTCTATGATGGCTTTCATCGTGAGATAGAGCGAATGGCGGCGTTGTCTGATTGCCTCTATGAATCCGCGCGCCCGGTCCACCTTGCCTTTTGCGTAGAGCAACGCCTCCTTTTCTTGGCGGTTCATGCCCTCCTTGTTGCTGCGGTAAGAGTCCACCATATCGGCGAACGTGCGCGACACGAACAGTTCCGGTATGTTTCCCTGATTCAGGGTGAACGTTACGGTGCCGTTGTCGGCCGTGTCAACGATGAAATCGGGCGTAATTTGTTGCGTGTTTCTTCCCAATGTCTCACCCATCGAGGCTCCCGGCTTCGGGTTCAACTTGCGGATTTCCGCCTCCAACGCTTCCGCTTGGATGTCGCTCAGGGCGAGTCCTGCCTTTATCTTGTGCCAATGTTTCTTCTTGAACTCATCGAAGTAATCGGCTATCACACAGCGCATCAGCTCCTTCAGCCGCGAGTTGTCCTTGCGATCAATCTGCAACAGCAGACACTCTTGCAGCGACTGCGCGCCTATTCCCGCCGGGTCGAAGTCCTGTAATATATGCAGCACCTCTGTAATATCCTCTTTCGAGCAGTCCATCCCGTGGTATATCGCCAGCTCATCGGCTATCGTATCGAGATCCTTGCGCAGCAGGCCGTCATCATCGAGCGAACCGATCAGATACTCCATTATCTGTTTCTGCTGCTCCGTGAGGTCGTGCTCGGCCACCTGCTCGTTCATCTTGTCATAGAAAGATGTCGTGTCTCCGTAGACAATCTCCTCGTAGTCGGCACTGTCCTGTCCTCCCGTGCCCCCGCGGTATTCCGGCATCTCGTCGTCGCGGCCCAGTCCTTCGAGTGCAGAGTCAAGCGCATCTTCGCGTTCCTCACGTTCTGTCTGCGCCTCAAAATCCTCCTCCTCGTGTTCCGCATCCAGCGTGTTGTCTTCCATTTCTGCACCCTCCTCCCGCAGTTCCTCTAATGCCGGATTGTCGTCCAGCTCGGCCGCGATGTTCTGCTCAAGTTCGGTCAGAGGCATTTCCAGCAACTTCACCTGCAACATCTGTTGCTGTGAGAGCCGCTGCACCTGCTGTTGCTGCTGCGTTTGAATCTGAGTGAGTTCCTGAGCCATACCTTTTTGTCCTTGTCCGAGTGGGGTGGGGGCGAACCTTTATATATAATTAAGGTGCAGCCCTCACGTGTTATTGCGTTGCAAAATTACAAAATTATTCTGACCCTACTTGAAATATTCCTTTAATTGTGCTGCGAGCGATGATAATTTCTCCGGATTGTCATTTCCGAAGCGGTTCCACACCTCCTGACACGGCTCTACCAGTGGAGAAATCATGAAGTCGGCGCGGTTCAGATACGGGTCGCAGAATTTCAGCACCTCCATCACCTCCACAACCGTCGAGGCACTGACGCGCATCAGTCTTGCCAGTTCCACAATCTCCGGTGTCTCCTCCACCATTGTAATCGGCGTCAGTCGGAAGTACAGGTCGAGAATCAATATAATCATTGTCGGCATGAGCCGCTGTTCGTTGGCTTTCTGCACGGGTGCAGCTCCGAACCCGTCAGTCTCGTCAAGGTCTATCGGCCGGAAGTCGCGCTCAAACGACTCGCGCACCTCCACGCCGTCGTAGAAAGCGCCCCCGTTGCCGAATCCCCTCATCCTTCTGATTCTCTCCGTTTCCTTTTTCAGTTTTCTCGGGTTGCCTCCATACGTCTTGTGCAACAGCTCCAACTGCGGCGAGTCTGCCCGTCTCAGTCTGAACATCTGTTCATACAGTACTTGCGGCGGGATATGCAGCTCAATACTAAGGTCAACGAGTGCCTTAGAGTAGAGAGGTTTCATGCCCACCGGCTTTTTCATGAACACCTGCATGAGCAGCAGCCAGTATTCGTCCGACCATAAAGGATGTATCGCCATATTTCTTATTGTTATTATTCTCTTATGCAAAGATAGTGCAAGCCGAATGCAATAGAGTTTACTCTAAATTGCTGAGGCGCAGCCTATTTTATGCAAAGATAAGATATTTATCTGTTAAACGCTCATTTTTTTCATATAAAGCACAAGATATTCGATGCACAAAAAGGAAAGGCATAAAACATTCCAATTCTTTCCAATCTTTCAAACATTGGAAAGAATTTTAATAAGATAGTCAATTATTCCGTATCTGCTTGATACACAAATGTCGGATGCTTTAGTGGAAAGTCGTTGGTAACGATTTGGTAACTTAGATATTGCACCAATTTTCTGCATTATGCTTAGTAAAACAACTCTGATACAAAAGTAGCCAAACTCCTTGATTGTTCAAAAAGCTTGGCTATTTTTATTTATGATAATACATATGTGTAAAAACATAGTTAAAATATTTTATTCTTTATGTATTTCAAGGAATTTGTATCCGTTGAAATGAATCATATGTTCGGGGGTGTCTGCTATCCAGACTTCTGATTCCCAAGCAATGTCTGTAACCCATTTTCTGAATTCCTTTTTATTTAAGAATGTCGTGATAAAAATGGGAGTTGCAGTACAGTTCTCCATTTGCTTTTTTAGCTTCATTACTCGAATTTCATCCATTGGGCCAGCACTATGTACTGCTTCAATTAGGAACAAGAGATTCTTTTCCTTGCAGTAAGCCACAACATCAGGCAATTCTTCATGCTCTAATGTGAAGAATCCGATTTGATCCAATACTTCTTCATTCTTATAAAGGTATTTGTTTGAAGTGTCACCTATATATAAGACCTCAGCTCCCATACCAAATCTTGACAAGAAGTCCTCAACTATATGTTTCTGGAGTACATTGTGTTCTCCTGCGGATAGAAGTAAGTCTGTCCCTGATGGTAACTTGACAGGAATTTTTTCCAAGTTACGCTTTCTTTCGAGCTCTTCTTTCAGAAGTTTTACTTGCTCTTTATATATTCCCAGTTCATTTTTCCATTGTAGAGTTCCATAACTTTTCAGTAACTTGGTAAACAACGGATTCAGTGCATATCCTCGTGTCGGGTTATTGGTAGCTTGTGCGTCAAATGCTGACGAATTGAGTACAATACCTGCTTGAACGGGATAGAGTAAGTCTTTACGTCGGATATCATCATAAGAACCAGATGAAATCTCTTCACGATAGTGCTTGTTTTCAAAAGTGATAATTTCTCTTGTAATTAAGAAACATTCATCATCGGCAGATTTTGCTTCTTGAAAGCTTGATTTGATATGTCCAACAGCTAAACAAGCCATAGCCATTCTTTCAAGTCTTCGGGGTGTTTCGTCTAAAGGAATTCCGACTTCTCCCAATATATCCAGCATGGAGAAAATTAGTTTCTTAACCTTGCTTGTTTTGTTTCCAGTTAATTTTATTTCCATATTTAATCGAATAATGATAAAGGTATTGTCTTTTTCTTGATTTCTTCGTTACTCATTGCTGGCAGGGAGTAAGTCTCTTTAATTTTTAAAGCCAACTGATATGCCAACAATGGAGGAACGGCATTACCTATTTGGTTATATTGTTTAATTTCTGAACCTTCAAAATTGAACCAATCCGGAAAACTTTGAAGTCGTGCGGCTTCCCTTACTACCAATCGTCGTCGTCTTCCGTCTTTTAGTCTTACTCGTTGCATATCGCTTGTACAACCTGCAAGGTTACGGCAGGTTAAAGTGCGTGCCGGTTTGTCGGGATATAAATCACGTGGATTGATGCAGGCGGATTTCTTTTCGTACACAGCAATGTATTTATCTTGTCTTGGGGTCAGAATCTTACTTTCATCTTCTACGGTGTCAATCAAGTCTCCGATGGCTTCACCTACTGTAACTTTGCTTTTTTGAGCAACAGGGTAATGAAATGAAGATTTGTGTCCTACAACAATCATTCTTTCCCGATTTTGTGGAACACCATAGTTTACCGCATTTAAGCAACGGAAATCTATGATGTAGCCTAATTTGCTAAGTTCAGCTTTGATAAGATTGAAATACCATTTGTGGGAATATGCCAGGTTGCGAACATTTTCGAACAGGAACACTTTCGGCTGTATCTGTTTGATGGCATCAATGAAAACAGGGAAACCATCCCGTGCATCTTCCATCCCTTTTTGTTTGCCGAAAACACTGAAAGGCTGGCAGGGAGGACCGCCAATCACAATGTCTGCCTTTGGGTATTTAAACCCTACTTCCAATTTCTGAAGATGGCAGGTTCCGTTCAAGTTTTTGTTATAAGTATCGACTGCGGCTTCTTCCAGTTCATAGCCGATGGTTTCATATCCGGCAGCTTCGAAACCTAAAGACAGACCACCACAACCAGCAAAAAGATCGATGACCTTTGCCGGTTCGGTAATCTTGGGACACAATGTTTCGTTTATATATTTTCTATACATAGTGCAAAATTACTCGTTTTTTTATTAATATAAGACCGTTGCTTCATGTTTATTTCGTTTTTGTTTAAACCTCCTGGCTTCGGAGGGAGAAATTCGTATGAATGTGCAAGGTTTTAGGTGGATTCGAAACTGGCTCTTTAAGGCCGGCTGAAATATACCGGATTTTTTATAAGATAATCTTTGAAAAATTTTTACAAACATCCTTTGAAAACTCGATGTATTTTGAATCAAACTCTCACTTGCTCGAAAAAACGCGAAAATACGGCATTTTAGCCAATTTTAAGCTAAATCCCTGATTATCAAATCTTTATCCTATTTTCTCCCCAAAACACCCGTTTTAGAAGCTCAAAAAAGCCCCGTCACATTGCAACGGAGGCTCCGTTAGACGCCAACGGAGCCACTTTTAGCCTTCAACGGAGCCTCCGTTGCACTACAAAACGGCCTAAAACGCACTCTAAAAGTGCCACTTTTGAAAGCTAACAAACGTTAAATCGCCTGATTTCGTCATTTTCCCGTGTTTTCAGGGACATCAAATTTCGACAAAAATCGACTCTCTTTTTTCCTAACGGAGGCCGTTTTGGAATTTTGAGTTACGAATTTGGAGTTTTGAATTTGGATTTTTGAGGCTGGAAAATCGTCAGAAATGAGTAACGGGACCTATATTTAACACTCGTTAGCACGAAAGAATCAAATTCTCAGGGGGCTGAATTTGGTAAATAAAATTGACAAAAATGATTCGTAAAACCGCTTTTTTAGGTTATGAAATTATAAGGTTATGAGGTCGGAGAGATACCAGTTGAATGAAGAACGAAGAACTAAGAGTGAAGACTGAGAAGCTGATGAGCTTGTGAAGTTTATGAGCACGCGAACTAATCCAATACCTTATAAATATGAAAAGTTAGCAACTTGAAACTTTCAACTCTTTTACTTTGTGTTTTCAAAGAATTATTATATATTTGCAAAAGTAATTTGGATTTACTCAATGGGCTGAGTAAATTTACTCAACGGACTGAGTAAATTTCTGAAGATAAAGGAAAAAGGAAAGTGAGATATGCTGAAAAGGGTTCAATATCAAACAGTTATGCAGCGGTTGGATGAGCCGCGGAAGTTCATTCAAGTGATAATGGGACCGCGGCAAGTGGGCAAAACAACGCTCGTGAAGCAGGTTTTGACCGATATAAACAAGCCATATCTGTTTTTTTCTGCCGATAACGTGCCGGCAACGCAAAGCTCGTGGGTGAGCGATTGCTGGAATACGGCACGTTCGCAGATGCGTCAACAGCATCTCTCCGATTTTATATTGGTCATCGACGAGATACAGAAGATACGCAACTGGAGTGAGGTGATAAAGAAAGAATGGGACGCCGACACGATGAATGATGTCTCGATAAAGGCCGTGCTGCTTGGTTCTTCGCGCGTGTTGCTTGAAAAAGGACTGTCAGAATCGCTGATGGGACGCTTCGAGGTGATAGGACTTTCGCACTGGACGTATCCCGAAATGCGCGATGCCTTCGGTGTTTCGCTCGACGAATATATCTATTACGGGGCTTATCCGGGTGCCGCTTCCTTGATGAACGACGAGGAGCGATGGAGTAGTTACGTGGAGAGTGCCATCATAGACTCGACTATCAACAAGGACGTTTTGCTCAATTCGCCCGTTAGCAAACCAGCTTTGTTGCGTCAGACGTTCGAGCTTGCGGCTGCTTATTCGGGCGAGATAGTGTCGCTGACGAAGATGACAGGAGCATTGCAGGATGCCGGCAATACCACCACATTGTCAGGTTATCTCAATCTTTTGGGCGATAGTGGATTGATAACCGGTCTTCAGAAATTCTCCATAGACCATTCCCGCCGTCGTTCCAGTCCTCCGAAGTTTCAGGTTTACAACAATGCTTTGCGCTGTATATATAATGGTAAGGGCATAAAGTTGGCTTTGGCGGACCGTCGCGAGTGGGGCCGCGTGTTCGAGTCGGCCGTTGGAGCGTATATAGTCAGTCAGGCTTTCGAACACAGATATGATGTGTATTATTGGCGCGATGGCAATGACGAGGTCGATTATATCATCCGCAAGCGCGACCGCATAGCGGCGATAGAGGTGAAGAGCAACTCCGAGAGATATAATAAAGGCTTGGGCCGCTTCACGGAAATGTTCCATCCCGTCAGCAGTCTTGTGGTGGGCGAGGGTGGAATGAAACCCGAGGAGTTCCTTAGTCATTGTCCGATGGAATTGCTTTGAAGTCGTTTTGTCTATGAATTTCCATATTTGAGAGGTATAAATGTGGAATTTCGGAGTTCAGACAATAGCAATTGAGACTACCAACAAAAAAAAGAGAAATGCCTTCGAAAAAGCATTTCTCTCTTTTCTCTCCTCTTTCCTTTCTTTTCTCTCCTCTTTCTTATTCCACTTCCTCGCCGAAAAGCGTTGCAGAAGTAGACCCGGTGATGCGCACACGCACAAATTCGCCGATGTGGTGGTTGCCCTTATCGAAGACAACCATCTTGCCCTGCTCCGTCCGTCCGCACAGCTGCTCGCGCGAACGCTTGCTGAAATTCTCCACCAAGACGGTGAACTCCTTGCCTTCATCGCGCTTGTTGGCCTCGGCACTGAGGTGCGTCTGAAGGTCGATAAGCTCGGTGAGGCGGCGGATTTTCACCTCCTCGCTGACGTTGTCGGGTAGGTGCTTCGAGGCGTAAGTGCCCGGTCGCTCGCTGTATTTGAACATAAACGCCGAGTCGTAGCCCACCTCCTGCATCAGCGAGAGCGACAGCTTGTGGTCTTCCTCGGTCTCGTCGTGATAGCCAACGAAGATGTCTGTGCTCAGTCCGCAGTCGGGAATGATGCGCCGGATGGCCGCTACGCGGTCGAGATACCACTCGCGCGTGTACTTCCTGTTCATTAGTTTCAATATCTTATCCGACCCGCTTTGCACCGGAAGGTGTATCTGCTTGCACACGTTCGGCATCTCGGCGATGACGTGCAGGGTCTTGTCGCTCATGTCTTTTGGGTGGGACGTGGTGAAACGGACACGCATTTCGGGAGCCGTTTCGGCCACACGGCGCAGCAAATCGGCAAAGTCGACATCGCTGCCCGTTGCCTCATCGTGGCCCATATAGGAATTAACGTTCTGTCCGAGCAGCGTCACCTCCTTGTAGCCGCGGTCGCGCAGGTCGCGCACCTCACGCAGTATGCTCTCCACATCGCGCGAACGCTCACGTCCACGGGTGTATGGCACGATGCAGTAATGGCAGAAATTGTTGCATCCGCGCATGATGCTCACGAAGCCGCCAATGCGGTTTCCGCCGATGCGACGGGGCACGATGTTGCGATAAGTCTCGGTGAGTGAAAGCTCAACGTTCATTGCCTTGTTGCCCGTTTCCACCGAAGCGACAAGCTCCGGCAGCGAAAGATAAGCGTCGGGGCCGGCCACCAGGTCTACATGATGGTTGTCGATGAGTTCCTGCTGCACGCGCTCGGCCATACAGCCTAATACGCCTATTATCAGCGCGGGACACGTGTCGGTCTTTCCCTCCTTTGCCATACGCTCCTCGCGGCGCTTGCGCAGGGCATGGAGAGCCTCTAATCGGTTGAATATCTTATTCTCGGCGTTTTCCCTTACCGAGCAGGTGTTCAGGAATATTGCGTCGGCCTCGTCAGCGTTATCACACATCTCATATCCGGCCATCTGCATTATTGATGCAACAACCTCACTGTCTGCCACATTCATCTGGCATCCGTATGTCTCTATATATAGTTTCTTCATGCTGCAAAGTTACGAAAAACAAATCATATTAGCCTAAAAACCAATAAAATATGAGACTTTGAAGGCCTGTCAAGCAAAAAAGTATTACCTTTGCAGACATCATGAAAGAATTTATACAAGTATTAAAACGGTTTGTTCCGCCATACAAGAAGTACCTTGTGTGGTCGGTTATCTTCAATATATTGTCGGCCATACTGAACATCTTTTCGTTCATGGCCATAATCCCGATATTGCAGATTCTCTTCAAGACCAACGGGCAGACGGCGCGCGTGGAGCTGATGCCGTGGAGCTGGGACCATGCGGAAAAGGTGCTGAGCAATAACGCCAACTACTACGTTCAGGACCTGATAGACACCGTCGGAGCCACAAACACACTGTTAGTGATTGGTCTGTTCCTCGCGTTCATGACCTTCCTGAAGACCGGTGCCTACTTCCTTTCCTCGGCAACCATCATCCCTATACGCACGGGAGTGGTGCGCGACATCCGCAACCAACTCTATCAGAAGATTACATCGCTGTCGCTCGGCTTCTTCTCCGAGGAACGCAAGGGCGACATCATTGCCCGTATGAGCGGCGACGTGCAGGAGATTGAGAACTCGATAATGTCGTCGTTGGATATGCTTTTCAAGAATCCTATCCTCATCATAGCCTACTTCACGACGCTGCTTGTGGTGTCGTGGCAGCTCACGTTGTTTACGATAGTCTTCGTACCCGTGTTCGGTTGGTTCATGGGCGTTGTGGGACGGCGGCTGAAGGCCAACTCCATCAAGGCGCAGGGACTGTGGAGCGACACGATGAGTCAGGTGGAGGAGACGCTCGGCGGACTGCGTATCATCAAGGCATTCTGCGCCGAGGAGAAGATGAACGCGCGTTTCGATAGCGTGAACTCGTCCTACCGCAACAACATCATGCGTGTGAACATACGCCAGCAGTTGGCCCATCCTATGAGCGAATTTCTCGGAACGGTGATGATAGTCATTGTGTTGTGGTTTGGCGGAACGCTCGTTCTGAGCGACAACCCCGTGATTTCGGGTCCTAAGTTCATCTATTATCTCGTGATGCTCTACTCCATCATCAACCCGCTGAAGGAGTTCTCGAAGGCCGGATACAACATTCCGAAAGGCCTTGCGTCGATGGAACGCGTCGACAAGATACTGAAAGCGGAAGTTGATATAAAGGAATCGGAAAAGCCTGTACATATCAATGGCTTCGAGCATAAGATAGAATTGCGCAATGTTTCGTTTGCGTATGGAATCCAGAGGGAAGAGGGAAGAGGTAAGAAGCAAGAGAATACCGACATAAAGGATGAGGATAAAGACACACCTCTTACCTCTCACCTCTCACCTCTTACCTCTAACGAAGTCCACTGGGTGCTCCGCAACGTCAATCTGACAATAGAAAAAGGCAAGACCGTGGCTCTCGTGGGACAGAGCGGAAGCGGCAAGTCGACGCTTGTAGATCTCATTCCGCGCTACTATGACGTGGTAGAGGGTGAGGTGCTGATAGACGGAATCAATGTGAAAGACCTCGGCATACACGACCTCCGACAGCTTATCGGTAACGTAAACCAAGAGGCGATACTCTTCAACGACAGCTTCTATAATAACATTACGTTCGGTGTGGAGAACGCAACACGCGAAGAAGTGGAGCAGGCTGCTAAGATTGCCAACGCCCACGATTTCATCATGGCATCTGAGAACGGATATGATATGAACATAGGCGACCGCGGAAGCCGTCTGTCGGGTGGTCAGAGGCAGCGCGTCTCGATAGCCCGCGCCATCCTTAAGAACCCGCCTATCCTTATCCTCGACGAGGCAACATCGGCTCTCGACACCGAGAGCGAGCGACTGGTGCAGGACGCATTAGAGCGGCTTATGAAGACCCGCACGACCATCGCCATTGCCCATCGTCTCTCAACCATCAAGAATGCCGATGAGATTTGCGTCCTGCATGATGGCGAAATCGTTGAGCGCGGCACGCATGACGAGCTGCTCAGCAAGGACGGCTACTACAAGAAGCTGCATGATATGCAGAGTTAGATTTAGTACTCTGGCTTTAGTACTCAAGTAATTCAGGCTTAAATACTCGAGTAATTCACGTCAAGTACTGAAGTATTTCGGGCTGAATTACTCTTCGTTCTGTATTTCGTTGAAAATCAACGACATACTCATCGCTGTGCAATAGCATGACTATGGCATCGCAAAACTGATGTTATTGCACTGCCGTCGAGACGGTCTAAGGCTCTTATCCATGCTTTGCAATCTTTCGACCGAATCGTAAATATGCATGGTTTTCCTTGCAATCTTCCGATTGAATCGTAAATTTGCACAGTTTTCCTTGCAGATTTGCGATTTATTATTAACTTTGTGGCCTTAGGATTTTGATTATTTCCTGACAAAAAATACTTTAACACGCATGAGAATAGGATTCGACGCAAAGCGCATAGTGCGCAACGGAACGGGATTGGGAAGCTACGGACGCACGCTGGTGAACGACCTCTCGGAGATTGTCGGTGAAGATACCGAGCTGCGGCTCTATGCCCCCGATGAGGGCAGGGAGCAACTGCGCACACAGGTTCGTGAGGCCGGGAACATCAGTTTTGTATATCCCGAGGGCAGGAAGATAAAGTGGCTGTGGCGCATGAAAGGCATCGTGGCCGACCTGCTGCGCGACAAGGTGGACGTGTTCCACGGTCTCTCGGGTGAGCTTCCTTTGGGGATAAAGCGTAGGGGCATCAAGACAGTTGTAACGATACACGATCTTATCTTCATGCGCCACCCCGAATTCTACAACCGTCCCGACACTCTGATATATGCGTGGAAGTTCCGCAAGACTGTGAAAGAGGCCGACCGCATCATCGCCATAAGCGAATGTACGAAGCGCGACATCATGTATTACGGTGGCGTTCCGGCCGAGAAAATCGACCTTATATACCAGTCGTGCAGCACAAGGTTTAAGAAGCGCGTTCCGGCGGAGATTCTTCAAGAGGTGAAAGAGCGGCTCTCGCTGCCCGAAAGGTATATCGTCAACGTGGGAACGATAGAGGAACGCAAGAACATTCTGCTGGCAGTGAAGGCCATTGAACTGCTTCCGAAAGATATTTCATTGGTAGTGGTGGGACGGAGCACGCCCTATTGCGACCGCGTGAAGGCATACGTGGCGGGTCACGGATTAGAAAGCCGCGTGCGGATATTGCACGGCGTGGGCAACAATGACCTGCCGGCAGTGTATCAGTTGGCCGAGGCGTGTGTCTATCCGTCACGTTACGAAGGCTTCGGCATACCTATAATAGAGGCCATACAGAGCGGTCTGCCGGTGGTGGCCTGCACGGGTAGCTGTCTCGAAGAGGCCGGAGGGCCTGACTGCCTGTATGTCTCGCCGGATGATTCCGCAGCTATGGCCGAGGCAGTAAAGGCCGTGCTGAAGGGCGCGGAAGGCCGCGAGGAGCGCATACGGCGCAGTATGGAGTATGTGAGGCGGTTTGAGGGAACTGATGTCGCGGGTCAGGTCATGGCGGTGTATGGCAAACTTTAGGAAACCGTTTTACTTGTTTGTTTCTCTTTTTTTACTATCTTTGCAATCATGGATAAGAACAACAGCATTTCGGTTGTAATCAATACATACAACGCTGAGCGCGATTTGCGCGAGGTGTTGGAGTCGGTCAAGGAGTTCGACGAGGTCGTGATATGCGACATGGAGAGTACCGACAACACGCTGGATATCGCAAAGGAATACGGATGCAAGGTGGTTACGTTTCCTAAGGAGAACCATAGGATTGTAGAACCGGCACGCAACTTCGCCATACAGAGCGCGTCGTCGAAATGGGTTTTGGTGGTGGACGCGGACGAAATCATACCCCCCCTGCTCCGCGAATACCTATACCGGCGAATCGAAGAACCCGACTGCCCTGCCGGATTCTATATCAACCGCCATAACAAATTCATGGGAATGTATAGCCGCGACTGGGCGCACGACTATATATTAAGGTTTTTCGTGCGCGAGGGAACAGACTGGCCGCCGACCATCCACTCCGTTCCAGTGGTACAGGGGCGCACGGAACGGATTCCGGCGCAATACGAGATGCTGCATCTTGCGGACGAGACGATGTGCCAATGGGTGACGAAGATGAACGGATACACCGACTACGAAGTGCGCAGGAAGGCGGAAAGGCACTTCGGCGTGGGTGCGATGCTGTTCCGTCCGGCGTGGCGTTTCTTCCGCTCATACATCATCCGGGGCGGATTCATGATGGGACGGCGCGGACTGATACACTCCCTTGAACACGCAATATACCAGATGATACTGGTCGCAAAGATAATGGAAGAGGAACTGAGAGCCCCCTCCAACTCCCCCAAGGGGGAGAGGACGAGGATGGAGGAGTGAGGATTGGGGATTGAGAAATGCTTTATCGGCAACTCAAAACTCATAAATGAAAACTAAAAACAGGAAACTCGCAACTCCCAATAAAGTTCCCACAAAACACAATATAAAATCAAATGAATAGCGGAAAACATATAATACATCTGGCATCCAACAAGGAATGGGGTGGCGGAGAGCAGTATATACACGATCTCTGTGCCCGACTGAAAGCCGACGGATACCAAATCACGATGTTCATAAGGGACGTTGACGTGATAAGAGAACGCATGGCCGACCTCAATGTGCCTACTCTGACGCTGCCTTCGGGTGGCGCTTTCAGCGTGGGAAGGGCTTTGAAGCTGGCGCGTTTCCTGAAAAATGCAGGCGAATGTGTGGTATGCGCACATAATTTCAAGGATGCATTCACGGCTGTCTATGCACGGATTATGTCGGGAAACAGGCTCGTCCGCGTGGTGATGACGCGCCACTTGGTGCGCAAAGGCAAGGGTGACGTACTCCACAGATGGATGTACCGCCGCTTAGACAAGATTATTTTCGACTCCGAACTGTCGTGCCGTGAGTTCCTGTCGGGCTGTGCCGACCTTGCGCCAAAGCTCAACACGTGCGTCGTTCCGATAGGTATCAACGTGCCGGAAGACCTGAAAAGCGCAGACTTGTGCAAGGAATTCGGCATCGACGACAAGTCTGTCGTGGCGATGTTTCATGGCCGTTTAGACGCAGAAAAGGGTCTCGATGTGCTCATCGAGGCCATGAGCAAATTGCAAGACATCGACTTGCATCTTATATTAATAGGTACGGGACACGATGATTACGTGGCCGCACTGAAGCAACATATAGCCTGTTGCGGACTGACCGGCCGTGTTTCTTTCGCCGGATTCCGCAATCCCGTGCTGCCGTGCTTGGGTAGTTGCGACTTCGGACTGCTGCCGTCGATAGTGCGCGAGGGCTATCCGCTGTCGCCGATGGAGTATATGTCGCAGGGAAGATGCGTGATAGCGACCGACAACGGAGGCCAAAAGGAGTATCTGACAAGCGGAGACAATGCGCTGCTCGTGAAGCCGGGCGACACCGATATGCTTGCCGATGCGATACGGCGGTTGGCTACCGATAAGACGTTGCGCGACAAACTGAGCACTAAGGCGTATGCCGATTTCTCGCAAAAGATGAGCTACAATAAGTTTATTGAACGCATAGAGGAAGCGTATGAGCATTGAAAACATCATCATCAGCCTACTGGCTGTGCCGGTGCTGTGGCTCGGCGCGTTTGCGATGTATATGGGATGGAACAAGGGCGTGGCCCGTCAGGGACGCGGACAGCAGTTCCGCCGCTATCTGCTCGGTGCGCTTTGCGCGATGGTTCCGGCTGCCGTAACATCGCTCAACCTGCTTCAGCCGGCTGTTGGCATGGCTCTTTTGGTGGCCGTGGCGTGGATGGTTACGTACCCGTTGCTATATCATCTTACCAATAAAGAAGCTGCGACGGAATACGACAATCAGATAGACATCGCCGTGGGAATATACCTTTTCGGTTGGCTTACGGGCATCTTGGCCGTCGTTCCTTCGGCGGAGAAGGTGATTTGGATAGTGGAACTGCTTTTGTTTGCGGTGCCTTTGACGCAGTGGGTCTACTATTTTGTTTGCAAAGGATGTCTCGACGTGAACGGCATGAAGATGCTTCAGGAGACACACTACAATGAGATTATCGAGTTTCTGAGGTCATATCATCCACTGAAGGTGGCTGGTGTGGCCTTTGTTGTTATAGTATTGTGCGGCGTTTTCGTTGCCGTGAACGTGGCGTTCGGCTTCGACAGCATCGGAAACGGACTTTTATATGGAAATGCCGGAGGCTTTAATGCAGGGCCGTATGGATGGATTGCCACGGCGATAGCGGCCGGAATGACCGTCTTTATGACTGTCTACCTCTTCAAACAGCACCACGGACTGATGGTGCGCACGGGCGTTTTCAACCTTTACAACGTTGTGAAGGACTACGTGAGGAGCAACAGCAGCTATGCTGCCGACACCGAACAGCGTATGAGCCGCCTGTCCGTGACACCGCTTGGTGAGCCATACGGCAAGCCATCCACGGTGGTAATGGTTATCGGCGAGTCGGCATCGCGCGACTATATGAGTGCGTTTTCCGAAACCGACAAGGACACAACGCCGTGGATGAAGGCCATGACGGCCGACGGACAGCACTGCGTAGCATTCCCGAACGCTTACAGTTGCGACATACAGACGGTGCCGTCGTTAGAGCGCGCACTGACGGAATATAATCAATATGACGGCGGACAGTTCCACACATCATGCTCGATAGTGGACATAGCGCACAAGATGGGATGGCGTGTGCATTGGTACAGCAACCAGGGACACCTCGGTGCGGCCGACACTCCTATCACTCTCGTGGCCGATACGGCCGATGTGGCAAAATGGACGCATCAGGAACTGAACAAGATTCAGTATGACGAGAACCTTATCGGCTTCCTCGATGAAATCGATTCTAATCAAAACAACCTCGTAGTACTGCATCTGAAAGGCAGCCATTTCAACTTCGAGAACCGCTTTCCGGCAAAGGAACGCCTTTGGGGAAAGGCCGGTGACGACGATGATATAACCAATTATGAGAACTCCATACGCTACACCGACGGCGTGCTGAGCCGTTTCTTCGACTACTGCCGCAGCCGGTTGAATATGCAGGCGATGGTGTATTTCTCCGACCACGGCTGCGTTCCCGACCGCCACCGACTGCCCAACTTCGGCGGTTTCGGCGACACCCGCATCCCATTGTGGATATGGATGAGCGATGAGTATGCCGAGAAGCATCCAAAACGGGCAACATCTCTCAAAGCCAACCGCGACGCATATTGGACCAACGATCTTGTTTACGAGTTGATGTGTGGCGTGATGGACATCGAAAGCGACAACTTCCGGGAGAGCAACTCGCTTGCCTCGGCAACGTATAAGCATACCCGCGACACGCTGACGACAATGAGCGGACAGGTCAGAATAGCCGATGACAAATACAATCACATAAAGGAACAATAAGTAAAAAAGGCATGAAGATACTCTATAACATTATATATAATATATGGTATATGCTGTCGCTGCTGCCTATGAGGGTGCATTACGTGTTCAGCGACATACTGTTTTTCATCATATTCCACATACTCCACTACCGCCGCCGCACGGTGTGGGTGAACCTCGTAACATCCTTTCCCGAACGCCCCGAGGATGAATTGCTCGAGATAGAGCGCCGTTTCTACCACTGGTTCTGCGACTATTTAGCCGAGACAGTGAAGCTGATGACCATCAGCCGCAAGGAACTGAAGAAGCGAATGACGTTCAAGAACACGGAGCTGGTAGACAAATACGTGAATGAGGGACGCTCATGTGCGGTTTATCTCGGCCATTATTGCAACTGGGAACTCGTCACCTCGCTGCCCCTTTGGGTATCCGACAAGGCACAGTGCGGACAGATTTATCATCCGTTGGAGAACAAAATGTTCGACAAACTCTATCTGAAGCTGCGCCAACGCTTCGGTTCCGTTTGCATCCCCATGCAGGAAACGTTGCGCAAGATAGTCGGCTACAAGCGCGAGAACCGCCCCGTGGTGATAGGATATATCAGCGATCAGGTGCCGTTCTGGTGGAACATACATCATTGGTGCGACTTCCTGCATCACGACACGCCTGTGCTCAGCGGCACGGAGCGCATAGCCCGTCAGGCCAACCACGTAGTATTCTATCTCGACCTGACCCGAACCTCGCGCGGACATTACGAAGCCGAGTTCAAGCTCATTACCGATGAGCCGCAGAAAATGGCCGAGTTTGAAATAACAGACATCTACTTCCGTATGCTCGAACAGACCATCAACCGCCATCCCGAGTACTGGCTTTGGACTCACAACCGATGGAAACGCACCCGCGAGAAGTTCAACCTGCGCTTCGAAGTGATAAACGGTAAGGTGTATGAGAAGTGAATCTATTTCCTAATCTCACTTGTTTTTAGGAGGAAGAATGAAGGAGCAAGGAGTAGGTAGACAGGAGTAAGGAGTAATTAGATATGCTTTTGCAACCTGAAACATATTCCCTTGCAATCCATTTGCAAAGTTTTTATGGTCAAAAATAACCGGTTACTCGATTTTTTGAGCTATCTTTGTAAACGACAATAAACATAAGCGATATGGCAACAAAACGTTATCCAATAGGCCTACAGACATTCGAGCGTATACGCAAAGAGGACTGGTTCTATGTAGACAAGACCCAATATGTCTATAATCTGGTCCATACCAACGGGACATACTTTTTCCTTAGCCGCCCCCGCAGGTTCGGAAAGTCGTTGCTTACGTCCACCCTTCACAGCTATTTCGAGGGGCGGAAGGATTTGTTCGAGGGGCTTGCCATAGACCAACTGGAAACGGAATGGACGGCATATCCGGTGCTGCACTTCGACCTGAGCATGGGCAAACACATGGAAAAGGATGCTCTGGAAAGGTATCTCGAATACGTATTGCTTAATAATGAAGAGCGGTTGGGTGTGCCAAGTAATGACGAGAACGATGTAAACATACGAATGTCATCGCTTATCCGGAACGTTTATCAGAAGACAGGCAAGCAGGTTGTGGTCTTGATTGACGAGTATGATGCGCCGCTGTTGGACGTGGTACACGAGGAAGAGAACCTTCCCGTGCTGCGCAACGTGATGCGCAACTTCTACAGTCCGCTTAAAGCCTGCGAGCCGATGCTGCGCTTTGTGTTCCTCACCGGCATAACGAAGTTCTCCCAACTGAGCATCTTCAGCGAGCTGAACAACATCAAGAACATCAGTATGGACGAACCCTACGCCGCCATCTGTGGCATAACGAAGGAGGAAATGCAGTGCGATATGCAGGAAGGAATCGAAGAACTCGCGCAGAAACTTGAGCTGACGAAGGAGCAGACCATCGAAAGACTGACACGGCGGTATGACGGCTACCACTTCACATGGCCCTCGCCCGACATCTTCAACCCCTTCAGTCTGCTCAATTGCTTCGCATCCCTGAAGACCGAAGCATACTGGTTCGGCTCGGGAACGCCCACGTATCTGATTGAGATGATGCGCAAGTTCAAGACTATACCGTCGAAGTTGGGCAAGATGCGCGCCAAAGCGTCATCGTTCGATGCCCCCACCGAGACCATAAAGAGCATCATCCCACTGCTCTACCAGAGCGGATACATAACCATAAAGGACTACGACAAGGACTCGGAGGTGTACACCCTCGATATCCCCAACGAAGAAATAAGCATCGGTTTGTTTGAGAGTCTGCTGTCAAACTACCTCAACAGCGAGACAGACGAGGGCAAAGTGGTCATTGCCGACATGGCAGTCATGATAAACCGGGGCAATATGGAGGGCGCGCTCGAGCTGCTGCGCGATTTCCTTGAGACCGTACCCTATTGCGACAACACCCTGTACGAGGGGCATTACCAGCAGATGATGTACGTAATATTCGCCCTGCTGACATACTACCGCATCAACATCGAGCAGCACACGCAGCGCGGACGCACCGACATCACAATGGAGACGCATAACCACGTGTACATCATCGAACTGAAATTCAACAAGACCGCGCAGGAGGCTCTCGACCAAATAAAGACCAGCCGATATGCCGAAGCGTTCGCACTCACAGGCAAACCAATCACGATGATGGGCATAAACTTCAGCGTGGAGGAAGAAAGAAACATCACCGAATGGCTGTTTGAGGACTACGCACGGGCATAATTGCATACCTGCCGGCAGCCGTTTGGAATCCATTTGACACTTGTTTGAAAACCGTTTCTGCCTCCGCAGAAGGGCAACGGTATTTCCATTGAAAGAAATTATTAGTAAATTTTGTCTGAAAAGTACCACTTTTAGAAGAAATTTATTAATAATTTTTTTGCATTCAAGTAAGTCTCTAAAATTAATGTATAGTATAAAGCTTGGTTATTTTTGAGATGTTTTCGTCTTGGAACGAAGGAGCATAGCGGGCTATGTGACTGAGAGACAAGGCAAAAACAGCCAAAAAGAACAAGGTTTATACATACAAGATGTAAGTATATGCTTTATCATAAATAGTATCGTTTAATTTGAGAGACTTACTTATAGCCATAAATGCAATCCCAAACCATTACTTTTGGCTCATCCGATAAATACAGGGGGCAACCTATTTAGGTCGAACAGCATAGTACTATGGCACAATACTCGAGTAATTTGGGCGCAGTACTCAAGTAATTCCGGCCTGATTACTCGAGTAATTCCGGCCTGATTACTCAAGTATTTTGGCTTCAGTACTGGAGTAATCCAGCCTTAAATACTCTGAAGTAAATCTGTATTAAGACAGCATGGCGTAAAGTGTGTGCAAAGGGCGACATAATATCTAATAAAAGACTTCCCCTATATTTATCGGGTGAGCCTTACTTTTACATCGCAAAACAAACTCCCCCGGCCCACGGTGGTGGGAATACTAAGGGGCATCTATTGTGGCAAAACAAAACTATTCATATAGTCTTTGAAGATAAAAGAATAATTATTGCAACACATAAAGTACACAAAGAGAATTAGTTTTTGAAGGCTTAAAGTTGGATGATTGCACATATTCCCCTTACATTTTCTTTTGCCACAGCCCTTGCTTGCAATCGATTGCATAGAAAATTGCGTTTTTTTGATATAAAACAAGTTATATATATTTTTTATTATCATACCTTTGCATCCAGAAAGTTCTGGCTTCTCAGCCACAGCAATATACCGATAAGGCAACAGGTATTGTGCCTGTAATGTGTGGCATTTATCTCGATAGGTATTAGTTTTATCATATTCTGTATTGAATTTGAGGGGGTGATATTTCATTCGGATAGATATGCGGATTTCTGCAGTTTGAGTTTTAGCAGTTAGAAATAAACAATTTTATAACCTAATCATTTTATAAATTTACAAACCATTTATGGAGAGATTTAAACATTTACTTTTTGTGGTGATGGCATTCCTTGTGTTTGCCACAACCAATGCTTTTGCGCAGTCGGATTTTAATGCAAATCGTACCGACTTCCGCGATGAAACAATTTACTTCGCGATGACTACGCGCTTCTATGATGGCGACCCAATGAACAATGTGCTCTGTTGGGACGGTGTCGAGAATCAGAAGAAAAACAATGACCCTTGTTGGCGTGGTGATTTCAAGGGACTTATCGACAAGCTCGATTACATCAAGGCACTCGGCTTCACGGCCATCTGGATTACTCCGGTTGTGCAGAACGCATCGGGCTTCGACTATCACGGCTATCACGCAATGGACTTCTCAAAAGTAGACCTGCGCTACGAAAGCCACAAAGAATGGAACTCTTCGGAGGATGTAACGTTCCAAACGCTCATCGATAAGGCACACGCTAAGGGTATAAAGATTATCCTCGACATTGTGCTGAACCATACCGGCAACTTCGGCGAGGCCACCCTCCAGCCAATTTTCAAAAGAGACGGCAACATCAAAAACCAGGCCTACATCGATGCCTGCATGACTCCCACGGATCTGCTTGGTAGCGATTATTCTACTCTTCAACCCGGTTTCCAGTATCAGCGTCGTCTGGCCATGATGAAGAATACTGACGGTAAGAACCACGACACCAAGAACTACTGGCACCACTTCGGAATGTTCAACTGGGATGACAACTCTCGTTGGTGGGGACAGATTGCAGGCGACTGCGTTGACCTCAATACAGAGAACCCAGCTACATACGAATATCTGATTAAATGCTATGGCGAGTTCATCAAGATGGGTGTCGACGGTTTCCGTATCGATACCACCGGACACATCTCGCGTCTTACATTCAACTCCACTTTCATCCCCGCTTTCCAGAAATTGGGCGAGCAGTATAAGGACAAACGTCTCGGCAGCGCACCATTCTATATGTTCGGTGAGTGCTGCGCACGTTTCGGTGGCGTCATCTACCGTGGCGACCACTCTCTTTCAAGCCATTTCTACACTTGGAAATCGCCGCAAAGTCTCGTGGACGAGTTCAATGGATACACGGCTGAATGGTGGGCTCAGCAGGTTCGTCCGGGCGATTCCGAGCCGGTGGGCAATATGCTTACCTGCCAGAAGGACGTAGACTTCAGCGAGAAATCAGACAACGTGTTCATGAAGGACGGTGCATGGCATGAGCCTGACTACTCTAAGGCATCAGGCTATAATGTTATTGACTTCCCGATGCACTATAATTTCAATAATGCCGGACAGGCCGTGCGTATCGCTCAAGAGGGAGACCACTACTACAATGACGCATCTTGGAACGTGGTGTATGTAGACTCGCATGACTATTGCCCCGGTCCTAACGACGGCATACGCTTTAACGGTGGTACGTCACAATGGGCCGAGAACTTGGCTCTGATGTTCACCTTCCGCGGAATTCCTTGTATCTACTATGGCTCTGAGGTAGAGTTCCAAAAGGGCGTCGCCATTGATAAAGGTCCCGACTTGGCACTGGCTAACTCCGGTCGCGCCTACTTCGGCGCTTATCTGGAGGGAAATGTAACAGCAACAGACTTCGGTGAATACACAGCAGACGGTAATGTGGCACAGACTCTTAACGCAGACCTCGCTCAGCACATCCGTCGTTTGAATCAGATTCGTCAGGCTGTTCCGGCATTGCGTAAGGGACAGTACACATGGGATGGTTGCACTGCCGACGGCGGATGGGCTTTCAAGCGCGCATACAAGGACAGCTATGCTCTCGTTGCTATTAATGGTGGTGCTACATTCGAGAATGTACCTGCGGGAACATACGTTGACCTTGTTACAGGACAGCAATACACAGGTGGCGGTTCTATCACCGTTGACGCTCCGCAGACACAGGGTCAGCTCCGCGTGCTCGTTAAGGACTGGAAAGGTGGTAAAGTAGGCGAAGACGGTCAGTTTATCTACGCTTCTTCTCCTGTCGCTCACGGCGGTAGCGTAACATTCTCTGACCCGGGAACAACACAGTATTATACAGCAGATGACGCTCCTGGCAACCCTGATATCAAATTCAACCCTGCCGGTGGAGCTTTCAAGACCGAAAATATCACCGTTACCGCGACCCTCAACGAGGCTGCAACAAGCGGTTGGTACAAGGTAGGTGAGGACGGAGAGAAGAAAGAACTCGTCGGCGCAGGCGCTTCTTCAACATTCACTATCGGCGACGGCATGAGCTACGGACAGACAGTTACAGTATATTATGGTGCTACTGACGGTACAGCGGAGACCTCCGGCAAGGCTACTTACAAGAAGGTTGACCCAAATGCGACTATCACCATCTACGTAAAGGCTTCTTCTGCTCCTAACCTCTACGCATGGGCAGGTGCTAATAATGAACTGAATGGCGCATGGCCGGGCAAGAAGATGTCGAACAAGACTACCGTAAACGGCGAAGAATACTACTGTCAGGAGTTTGCCGACGTTGAAAGCTTAAATGTTATCTTCAACAACGGAACCTCTAAGACTGCTGACATCGAGGGAATAGACGCTGACGCTTACTTCACATACGACGGCGGTACAGGCTATAAGGACATCACTGGCGAGATTTCTCTCGACCCGACTAATGTTACAGTAAAGGCAAACAAGGCTACCGGTACATACTATCAGAGCGTGGACGTAACTCTGACAGCTTCTAAGAACGACGCAACTATCGTTTATACTACCAACGGCAGCGAACCGACTGCAAGCAGCGACAAGGCTACGGGCAGCAAGTCGTTCACCTTCACACAGACAACGACGCTGAAAGCAGGTGCGCTTGTTGACGGTGTTGTGAAGAATGTGGTAAGCTATGTATATACTATCAGCAACGAGCAGCCTAACAACGTAACCCTCTACTACGACAACGCCAACAACTGGAGCAATGTTTATTGCTACGCTTACGTGAATGACGGAGCGGTGAAGAATGCTGAATGGCCCGGCAAGCCGATGACATTCGACGCTACATTGACAATCAACGGCAAGACTGGATGGTGGGTTTACACTATGCCCGACAACTTGAAAGAGGCTCAGGTGCTTGTCAACAATGGTAATGGTGCGCAGTATCCTGGTGCTGACGAGCCGGGAGTGTTCATGGAAGGCAAGTCTAAGGTGCTTACAGGAACAACGTTGAGCGACTTACCGACAGGTATTAGTTCTGTTGTTACCACTCCTATTGCCAATGTATTCCGTGTATATACTCTCGACGGACGCGCAATCAACGGCGTTAAGTCTACAAAAGATTTGCGTAAGGGCGTTTATATTGTCAACGGAAGAAAGCTCGTTGTAAAATAAGAATGTTGCATTTGTATATAAATAGTATATACATTATATAATATAGGAGATGTGTCTGTGTGCTGTTACAATGCACAGACACATCTCCTTTTTTCTTTTTCGGTGCCTTCACAGCTTCGAAAGGCATGAGACGGCATAGAGACAAAGAAGTCATGGATTGTTTAAAACTTTAAGAAATAATAGATACTGATATGTTTGGAAAACTGAAACTGATGTCGGTTGCGACATTTTTGGCTTTCGTTTCGGGCGCGTTCGCCGCAGACGGGAAGCCTACGGGTACGCTGCCCGTGGTGTATATAAACACGGAAAACAGCAAACCTATAGTTGAGAAAGAAGAGAAGATACCGGCAACGATATGGGTCGATGCTGCCGGTACGGACTATGAGAGTCTTGGAAGTGCCGAAACACCGGTGGCGTTCACCGTCAGCGGGCGCGGTAACTACAGTTGGGTGGGGTTCGAGAAGAAGCCCTACAAAGTTAAGTTCGCCTCAAAGACATCCGTTCTTGGATTGCCTAAGAACAAGACTTTTGCCCTTCTGGCCCACGCCGATGACAATCTGGCATTCCTCCGCAACGCCATGGGCTTCGAACTTAGCAGGCGGATGGGACTCGCTTGGACTCCAACGCAGATTCCCGTAGAGCTGGTCCTGAACGGCGAATACCGCGGATTGTATTTCTTTGCCGAGACAATCAAGATTGACAAGAACCGCGTCAACATCACCGAACAGGACGAACCGGCACCCGCAGGAGCCGACGTTACCGGCGGATGGCTTGTCGAGATAGACAATTATGACAGCGACCCGCACGTGACGATAAACGAACCGGGGTACGGCGGCATTTGGTTTACGTATAAATCGCCCGAAGTTCTCTCGTCCGAACAGGAGACTTATCTCACCAACCAGTTGCAGGCCATCATGGATGCGATATACGTGGAGGACAAGAACTCTACCGAATGGGAGAAGTATATCGACATAGATGCCGCCGCACGCTACTATATCGTGCAGGAAATACTCGACGACTGCGAGTCGTATCACGGCAGTTGCTACCTTCATAAGGATGTGGGAGAGAACTCTAAGTGGACGTTTGGCCCTGTGTGGGATTTCGGAAACGCCTATCAGCGTCCCTCGAAGGACTGGGTTTGGCCGGGCACCACGTTCCATCAGGTGTGGATTGGCGAGCTGTGCAAGTTCCCGCGGTTCATGGACAAGGTCCGCGAAGTGTGGAAAGAGTATGCCGAGAACAACGCCAACTTTCAGAAAGGGTATGTCAATAACTACATAAACAGCATACGCGAGGCAGCCAAAGCCGATGCCGAACGGTGGCCCCAATATGGCAACAGCGACCCAGACTCGCGCGCGTCGACATTCCTCGGCTTCATGAACAATTCCGTGAGCTGGCTCGGCGAGCGTCTCGGAACAGTCGTTGAACCTGAGCAGGTGATATATTTGAGGGGAGAATTCAATAATTGGGGGCTGTCAAAGCAGATGCAGACCACCGATAACGTGACCTATACCATCTACATGGATGAACTGACCAGCGGCTTTAAGTTTGCCACCGAGGACTGGAAAACGATAGACCTCGGAACTCCCGACAAGACCCCTGTTGCTCCGGGAAAGATTATCCAACTGACAACCGCTGGCGAGAACATATCCCTTGCCGGTCCGTTGAAGGATTGTCGACTCACTCTGAACATCAAGGACAAGACCCTCCTTATCGAGGACAAGACGCTCGGCATAGGCGAGACGTTCGCCGACAAGGGCATAACGATAAGCGGAAGAACAATCAAATGCAGCGGTGCGATACGCGTATTTGATGCCGCCGGCACTCTTGTTGTTTCTGGAGATGACTGCGTTACGGTGGCAAAACCGGGCTGTTATATCATTCAAACCCTTTCCGCCGACTCCTCAACTAAGAGAAGTAGCGTGATAACTGTCATCAAATAGGAATAAAATAAATAGTGATTAGAATATAAAGCCCCCTTTCGCACTTCAAGCAAGAGGGGGCTTTATTGTGTTATGTTGTGATAGGGAATGACAAAGAGTAATATGGAGTTACGAGTTTTAAGTTGCCATAAGAGCATTTTCAATTCTCAATTCCCCATCCCCAATCCTCGGTCTCTCCCCCTTGGGGGAGTTGGAGGGAGCTTTTACTTCACCTCCCAGATATCATTTGTCTCGAGCAACTCGGCGAAGTTGTGATACTTCTTCTTAGCTTTCACCTCCTCAATCTGCTCGTTTACGGCCGCGTCATAGGTCGGGGCGTCAACGTCGCGGATTACTCCGAGAGCCACGGGGAAGCCATGCTCGTTGTCCATCATCGCCAGCTTCAGCTGCAGGGTGTTGTCCTCAGCGTGCGCGTCATGTACGAGAATGTCGTCGCGTGTGATGCCGTTCTCGCCAATCTTCACCACCTTCAGGCCGAACCCCTCCTGCATGATGCCGTACTCATCGTTCTCTCCGAAGATTAACGGCTCGCCGTGGCGCACGTAGATGGCGTTCTTCTTGCGTCCCTCCTTACTATATATAGGGTCGTAAGCACCATTGTTGAAGATGACACAGTTCTGCAATATCTCGCACACTGCGGCTCCCTTGTGGCGGTATGCTGCTTTCAGCACCTCCACGGTTTCCGGTCCGTCGGTAGCCACGGCACGTGCGAAGAAGTGTCCGCGCGCCCCGAAGCATAGCTCTGCCGGGCGGAACGGGTCCTCAACGGTGCCGTAAGGGCTCGATTTCGACACAAATCCGCGTGGCGAAGTAGGGGAATACTGACCCTTCGTGAGGCCGTAGATGCGGTTGTTCAGCAATATCATGTTGATGTCGATGTTGCGTCGCATGGCGTGTATGAAGTGGTTTCCGCCGATAGCAAGGCCGTCGCCGTCGCCACTGATCTGCCACACCGTCAGCTCAGGGTTCGCCACCTTGAGTCCCGTAGCTATTGCCGCCGCGCGTCCGTGTATGGTCTGCATGGCGTAAGTATTCATGTAATAAGGCAGGCGCGACGAGCATCCGATGCCCGAAATCACCGCCGTCTGATGTGGCGGTACGCCTATTTCCGCCATTGCCTTATGCAGGGAAGCGAGGAAAAAATGGTCGCCACATCCCGGACACCACCGTGGTTGTCCTTTCTTAAAGTCGTTTGCTGTATATGTGTTCATTGGAGTGATTGTTTTTTAAAATTGGGCTAATTAGACTAATTGGACTAATTGGACTAATTAGACTAATTGTAGGACCAATTAGATCAATTAGACCAATAATACTATTATCCCTGTCATTTAATAATTTTCGACTTGAAAGTCTGACCCTCGGGGCTTTCGTCTGAGTTTATTACTTTCTCGAAGCCCTTCACAAGGTCGGCCACCACGAACGGCTGACCCTTGACTTGGTTGTACTGATAAGGCGCGAAATTGTTCAGTCGGATGCGCAGCAGGGCCGCGAACTGACCGAGATTCTGCTCCGCCACTACCACCTTCTTGTAGCGGGTGAGTACCTCCACAGTGTTCTTTGGCAGCGGATTGATGCAGCTAAACTGCGCCAGCGCAACCTTGTAACCCTTTGCGCGCAGCTCTTCCATAGCCGAATACAGATGGCCGTAGGTACTGCCGAAGCCCACGATGAGCAGTTCCGCGTTGTCCTTGTCGCCCTGCACCTCAAGGTCGGGCACCGGTATGAGCTGCACCTTGTCGTAGCGCAGCCGGTTCATGCGGTCGTGGTTCTCCGGCTCCGTGCTTATCGCGCCCGTCTCACCGTCCTTCTCCAGTCCGCCCAGGATATGCGTGTAGCCCTCCTGCCCCGGCACCGCCCAATAGCGCACGTCCGTCTTCGGGTCGCGATGATAGGGCGAATACTTGTATTTCTGTTCCTTCGGCGCATAGTGCGGATGTATCTCCGGCAATTCATCCATAGTCGGGAGCTTCCATGCCGCCGAGCCGTTTGCGATGAAAGCGTCTGTCAGCAACACCACCGGAGTGAGATGTTCGAGCGCAATCTTGCACGCCATATAAGCCGCGTCGAAGCAGTTTGTAGGGCTTGTGGCCGCTATCACCGGCATCGGGCTTTCACCGTTACGTCCGTAGAGCACCTGCAACAGGTCGGTCTGCTCGCTCTTTGTGGGCAGACCTGTCGAAGGACCGCCTCGCTGAACGTCGATAATGACCAGCGGAAGCTCGTCAATCACTGCCAGATTTATCGTCTCCGACTTCAGGCAGATGCCCGGGCCTGATGTCGATGTCACGGCTAATGCGCCTGCAAAAGCGGCACCCACGGCACTTGCGCAGGCCGAGATTTCGTCCTCACACTGCACCGTTATCGCCCCGCACGACTTGTGTTTCGACAGCTCGTGCAGTATGTCCGTAGCCGGAGTGATGGGGTATGAGCCGAGATAGAGCTTCAGTCCGGCCTTCTCCGCTGCCGCAATCAGACCGTAGACAGTGGCTTTGTTGCCCGTGATGTCCATATAGCGGCCCGGCGCGGCGTGCTTCGTCTCTATGCGGTATGTTGCCGGCACCGATGCGTGCACGTTGTGTCCGTAGTCATATCCGGCGCGCACCACCTTTATATTGTTCTCCGCTATCTGCGGCTTCTTGGCAAATTTCTCGCGCAGGAAGTTCTCCACTAAGCTCACCTCGCGGTTGAACAGCCAGCACACGATGCCCAGCGCGAACATATTGCGGCATTTCAGCACAGCCTTGTTGTCCATTCCGCACTCTGCCAGACAGTCCTTCACCATCTTCGTTATCGGACAGGCAATCACCCTGTCGGGGTTGATGCCCATCTCCTCAAGGTAGTCGGCCGATGCGAACTGCGCCTTCTTCAGGTCGTTAGGTCCGAACGAATCCGTGTCGATGATTATCGTAGCCTGCGGCTTTGCGTATTTGTATTGCGTTTTCAGTGCCGCCGCGTTCATCGCCACTAATACGTCGCAACTGTCGCCCGGCGTATAAACCCGTCCTGCGCCGATATGCACCTGGAAACCGCTTACGCCCGTCAGCGAACCTTGCGGAGCGCGGATGTCGGCCGGATAGTCCGGGAACGTGGAAATGTCGTTGCCCACAGTGGCCGAGACCGTAGAAAAGATGTTTCCAGCGAGTTGCATTCCGTCTCCGGAATCACCTGAAAAGCGTATCACCACTTGTTCAAGTTCTTTTACTTCCAATTCTTCTGCCATATTTCAATGATAGTGTCTTGTTAATAAATCGTTTTTCAATCGTCTTGCATATTAGAGCCGCATCTGTGTGTCAGTAGGTTAACGGCATTAAGGATGCGACTTGATTGCAAAGGTGGCAATTATAATTGAAACGGCAAAGTTTTTTTATGAAAAAAATATAGTCATAATTTTTTTGCACTGGGAACGTCGTCGTTTTCCTTGTCATATAGCGAACGAAAAGTAATTCTGCCCGAAATACTCGAGTACTAAGCCCGAAATACTTGAGTATTTTAGGCCTGATTACTCGAGTACTAAAGCCCCGATACTCGAGTACTAAGCCCGAATTACTCTGATACTACAACCAAAATACAAAGACCACAACTCTTTTTGGGATGACTGGAACGAGGAGGATGAAGAAGAAAAGCCGATGTTCCAGCAGCCGAAGAGTCTCTGGGACTAAAGCCAGACTGAATGACGAAGTAGTTTTTTTGTAATGCAGTTTGAGAGATTTATGTAACCGAAAAGTCTCTTCCGACATAAAATGAATAAGGCGATATGTCAATCCGGAGCGTGTGCAGGAGCGCCTGCCATTAGCGATGGAGCTCAGCCAAAGAGCTAAGAGAAGAGCCATATTTGCGGATTGTGAAATTCGCTGAACTTTCAATTTCGCCGCACGGGAAAATTCCCGTGCGGCGTTTTTGGTCTCTTAGCCCCGGTGGGTAAGGCCCCCTTAGCCCCCGGTGGGGGAACGGTCTGACGGAATGAAAAGGCGGAATGAAGTGGGGCTGACGGGAATAAAAAAACTTAAAAAGACACCATTTAGCAATAATATTGGATAATAATAAAGGGAAAAGGTGGGCTATTTGAGGAATTCTAATTAAATTTGCAGGCAATTATAATTATAATAAACATAACGGATGAAAATTTGGTTGACACACTTCGTCATTTTGTGTGCGGCAACACTCGTGTTTGCGTCATGCCTTAGCACAGATGAGGAAGAATATACTTTTTATGACGACGCGGCCATAACGGCATTCTCGGTAAGCTCTATAAACGTACACTCATACGTGAAGGACAAAAAGGGCGAAGACTCACTGGTGATTACCAAGCAGACCGGCTCCGACTATAAATTCTATATCGACAATATTGGGGGCGAAATCTACAACCCCGACTCGCTGCCTTACGGCACAGACGCGAAGCACATACTCGTGAATATCTCGACCAAAAACGGCGGCTTCGTGCGCATAAAACCAACCGACAGCGACAATCTCGAAGACTATACTTATTATATAAACACGGACTCTCTCGACTTCTCGGAGGCTCGTGTGATGCGCGTATATTCACAGAGCGGTGTTAATGTACGCACGTACACCGTGAAAGTGAACATCCATCAGGAGGTGGGCGACACGCTGCTGTGGCACGACGCGCCCGCCGAGACGGCTTTCACGGGCTTCACAGCCATGCGCAGCGCAGTGTGCGGAGACAAGGTGTTCGTATTCGGAACAGACGGAACGGCGACAAAGGTCTATGCCACAGAGCGCAACAGCGGAACGGCATGGAGCAATACGGGCGCGGCATTCGGTGCCGATGCTTATTCTAACGTGGTGATGAAGGGCGACAGGATGTATCTTATCGACGGCACAACGCTGTGCAGCTCAACTTCCGGAGACGTCTGGGATTATTCCACGCCGGCCAATCTGCCTGCAAGACTCGTGGGCGCAAGCACTAAGGAACTCTACGGAATCAGTGCGGACGGCAAGCTGATGGCTTCGCGCGACAACGGCGCAAGCTGGACGGCAGAAGAACTCGACGAAGATGCTGCACTGCTTCCGGGTTCGGAAATAAACTATACCTGCCAACCGATGGCTACGGGCAAGGATATGGAGACCGTGATGATTGTGGGCAATAACATCGCCGGAAACATGACTACGGCATGGACAAAGATTGTGGACAACTCGAATCTGAACGGCAAGGACTATCCGTGGACATTCGTCGACAGTGCCGGAGACACGCGATATGCACTGCCGGTACTCGGCAATCTGAGCGTGTTCAGCTATGACGGCAATGCCGTGGCGTTCGGAACAAAGGCCGACAAGACGCCAAACACCATCCTCGTGAGCCGCGACAACGGCATCACATGGAAAGCCGACAAGGAGTATTATTACCCCAAAGGCTTCAACGGCGGGGCTGCCTGCACGGCGACCGTCGACGCGGACAACGTCATCTGGCTCGTGGACGGCAACAGCGGCAAGGTTTGGAAAGGCCGGATTAACCGCCTCGGCTGGAAGGAAGACAACAAAGTGTTCCTGGAATAAAGCGGGAATGGCATAATAATGGAAATGAGAAAGTTCTTTATCAGTATCATAATGCTCGTCTCTGGATTGAGCGTCTGCGCACAGGAAGACCCGGAATACCGGATGGAGATTGGTGCGGGCGCAGGCATGATGGGCTATCTCGGCGACTTCAACGGGAACCTGACAAAGGACTTGCAGCCTATGGCTACGCTGCTGGCGAGATATATCTTCAACCCGTATATGGGACTGAAGCTGAACGTGAGCTACGGAAAGATGAAAGGAAAGTCGACCGACGTGGAGACCTACTATCCCGATCTGGCCGACAACCCGTATGAGTTCAGCAACTCGCTGCTCGACATCGGCCTGACATACGAATACAATTTCCTGCCTTACGGTACGGGAAAGGACTATTACGGGGCGAAAAGAGTTACGCCGTTCCTCTTCGGCGGTATCGGCGTTACACACGTGAAGACGGACAACGGCCCGAAGAAGAATGTCTTTTCCGCCAACGTTCCGATAGGATTGGGCGTGAAATACAAGATAAACAAGCGCATGAACTTCGGTGCGGAATGGGCGATGCACTTCTCGCTGAGCGACGAGCTCGACGGAATGGCCGACCCTTACAACATCACCAGCAGTGGACTGTTCAAGAATACCGACTGTTACTCTACATTGCAGCTTACTCTCACATATAGTTTTTCTTCCAAATGCAGAACCTGCCACAATGAAGATGAATGACATAGACATCAACAACATACCGCAACATATAGCTGTTATCATGGACGGTAACGGCCGTTGGGCCACCGAAAGGGGCAAGGAAAGAAGCTACGGACATCAGGCCGGAGTGGAAACGGTGAGGCGGATAACTTCCGAATGTACGCGTCTCGGCGTGAAATACCTGACGCTATACACGTTCTCGACAGAGAACTGGAACCGGCCGGCCGATGAGATAGCGGCTCTCATGGGGCTGGTATTGACGTCGCTCGAGGACGAGATATTCATGAAGAATAACGTGCGCTTCCGCGTAATCGGCGATATCGGCCGCTTGCCGGAGGCCGTTCAGGTGAAGTTGCAGGAGACAATGGACCACACGGCCGGCAATTCGGCCATGACAATGGTTGTGGCGTTGAGCTATTCGTCGCGTTGGGAGATTACGGAGGCGATGCGCAGAATTGCAAAGCAGGTGGAAAACGGAGAACTGAAAAGCGGAGATATCACTGAGGATGTGGTGTCGGCAAACATGAATACGGCTTTTATGCCCGACCCGGATTTGCTCATCCGCACCGGCGGAGAGCTGCGCATAAGCAACTATCTGTTGTGGCAGATAGCCTATTCGGAACTTTATTTCTGCGACACTTATTGGCCCGACTTCGATGAAAACGACTTGCGCAAGGCAATAGCAAGCTATCAGAGCCGCCAAAGACGCTTCGGAAAGACCGAGGCTCAGGTGGAGAATGAGACAAAATAAAAACAGTAACGACTGATGACAAAAAGTATGATATATATAAATAAGGTGTGCTTGGCATTCATGCTACTGCTTGTTTGCAGCATGAAAGCGGGTGCGCAAGAGACTGTTGTGGCTCCGGAGGTGAGCTATGCGGGCTATCCGCAGACCGTAACCATCGCAGGAATAGCGGTATCGGGAGTGGAAGGATACGAAGACTATGTGCTCGCGGGAATCTCAGGACTGAGCGTCGGACAGAAAACCACCATACCGGGAAGCGACATTACGAATGCCGTGAAGCGTTACTGGCGGCATGGACTGTTCTCGGACGTGGCCATAGGAGTAGACTCTATCGTAGGTGACAAGGCTTATCTGCATATCAAGCTGGCTCTGCGTCCGCGTATCTCCACCATCAACTACATCGGTTTGAAGAAGTCGGAACGCGAGGATATGGAGAACAAGCTTGGTATCATAAAGGGCGGACAGATTACGCCGAACATGGTAGACCGCGCTAAAACGCTCGCAAAGAAGTACTTCGAGGACAAGGGCTACAAGAATGTTGACGTGAGAATAACGCAGCGCGATGATGTTGCCAACAAGAACCACGTGATTCTCGACGTGGATATCGACAAGAAAGAGAAAATCAAAGTGCGCCGGATTATCATCGATGGCAACGACAAACTGAGCGACAAGAAACTGAAAGGTTCGCTATTCAAGAAAGGCGCATTCGCAAAAACGCATGAGACCGGCAAACTGTCGAGCTTCTTAAAGTCGAAGAAGTACACACCAGAACGCTGGAATGAGGACAAGAAAAACCTTATCGAGAAGTACAACGAGAATGGTTATCGCGACTTCGAGATTCTGAAAGACAGCGTCTGGAACGTGGATGACAAGCACGTCGACATATATGTTAAGGTAGATGAAGGTCAGAAATACTACCTGCGCAACATCTCTTGGGTGGGCAACACCGTTTATACTACCGACTATCTGAGCCGTCTGCTCAATATGAAAAAGGGCGATGTGTATAACCAGAAGTATCTGAACAAGCGTTTGTCTGAGGACGATGATGCCGTGGGCAATGCTTATTGGAACAACGGTTACCTGTTCTACAACCTGCAACCGACCGAGGTTAACATCGTCGGCGACTCCATCGACCTTGAGATGCGCATCATGGAAGGACAGCAGGCGCATATCAACCGCGTCCGCATCAACGGTAACGACAAGCTGTATGAGAATGTCGTGCGCCGTGAATTGCGTACCAAGCCGGGCGACCTTTTCTCGAAAGAGGCATTGCAGCGTTCGGCACGTGAGCTTGCATCAATGGGACATTTCGACCCGGAAGCCGTGAGTCCTGACGTGAAACCGAACTACGAAGACGGTACGGTAGACATCAACTGGAACCTGCAATCGAAGTCAAACGACCAAGTGGAGTTGTCGCTTGGTTGGGGACAGACGGGTGTTATCCTTCGTCTCGGTTTGAAGTTGAACAACTTCTCGATGGCAAACCTCTTCGGCAAAGACAAGAAACACCGTGGCATTATGCCTATCGGCGACGGCGAGACATTGTCGATTGGCGCGCAAACCAACGGTAGATATTATCAGTCATACAATGTAAGCTACGCCACAAACTGGTTCGGCGGCAAGCGTCCTATACAGTTCTCGGTAGGCGGATATTACAGTAAATACACATCATTGTCTGACAACTACTACAATCAGGGAGTGCTCAACAACTACTATAACTACCTGTATGGTTATGGCAGCAACGGCTACAACAACTACGAGAACTACTACGACCCGGATAAATACATACAGATGTATGGAGCAAGCATAGGATGGGGAAAGCGTCTCCGCTGGCCGGATGACTACTTCACTCTGTCGTTGCAGATGGCATACACACGCTATGAGATGAAGAACTGGAACTATTTGATGATAACAAACGGTTCGTCTAACAATCTCAATTTCAGCATTTCGCTCAACAGAACATCTACCGACAACCAGCTATTCCCACGTCGCGGTTCTGAGTTCACGGCGTCTCTGACGCTCACTCCGCCGTGGTCGAAGTTCTACAAGAAAGACTATGCAAACTTAGGAAAAGACCCCAAGTCGCCGACATATCAGGATGAGATGCAGGAGAAGTATCGTTGGGTGGAGTATCACAAGTGGAAATTCAAGTCCAAGACCTACACCGCGCTCACAAACGGACAGAAATGTTTCGTCTTGATGACACGTATCGAGATGGGATTGCTCGGCTCCTACAACAAGAATCTCAAGTCTCCGTTCGAGACATACACCGTCGGTGGAGACGGAATGAGCGGCTACTCCTATGGATATTCTGAGGAGACCATCGCCTTGCGCGGTTACGACAACGGTGCCATCGGATACAACAGCTACGCTTACGACCGCTTCTCTTTGGAGCTTCGCTATCCGTTCTTGCTTGGCAACACTACCATCTACGGACTCACTTTCGTCGAAGCCGGAAACGCATGGTATGAAGCCAAGAAGTTCAATCCGTTTGACATGAAACGCTCCGCAGGTCTCGGTGTACGCATCTTCCTGCCGATGGTGGGCTTGATGGGTATCGACTGGGCTTACGGTTTCGACAAGGTGCTCGATGGAAACACCATGAAGAAGGGTGGAAGCCAGTTCCACTTCATCCTCGGACAGGAGTTCTAAAGCCCCCCTCTAATCCCCCCAAGGGGGGAAGAACTATATGGATATAGCCAAAAGTCCCCTATTGGATACGGCAATACCTTTTCACGCGAGGGGGAAGAACTATACGGATATAGCCAAAAGAGGGGCAATATAATATATAAAATAAAAGGAGAGGAATTAAAAATGAAAAAGAACAGAAGAACAACTTTTGGGAAAAGAATATTTATCTTGGCTGCCATGATGATGTTGCAGTCATCGCTTTTCGTGATGAAATCGCAGGCGCAGAAGTTCGCCTTGATAGATATGGAATACATATTGAAGTATGTCCCGGCTTACGAACGTGCATCGGAGCAGCTCAATCAGGTGTCTAAGAAATGGCAGGCCGAGGTGGAAGCGCTCAACACTGAGGCCGGAACAATGTATAAGAACCTGCAAAACGAGGTGGTGTTCCTGTCAGAGGAGCAGAAAAAAGAGCGCATGGAGGCGATAATGCAAAAGGAAAAGGAAGCCTCCGACCTTAAGAGAAAGTACTTCGGACCGGAGGGCGAGCTCTATAAGAAGCGCGCTTCGCTTATGACTCCCATACAGGACGAAATCTACAACGCCGTGAAGGAGATCTCAGACCAGCGCGGCTATTCGCTCGTTCTCGACCGTGCGGGCAACAACGGCATCATCTATGGCTCGCCGAAGATTGACATCAGCAACGAGGTGCTACAGAAATTGGGATATAATTAAGGTTATGAGGTTTTGAGGTCGCTTCGTTTTCAGGTTATAAGGCCGCAGAATTACATTCAACTCTAAACGTTAAACATTAAACTTTGAACATAAGTATTAAACAATAAAAAACAAAAAGGACATGAAGAAACTTATTTTAATGATGCTGTTCTGTGCTCCAATGACTATGTTTGCACAGAAGTTTGGACATTTGGATTCACAGGCACTCGTACAGTCATTGCCTGAAGCTATCAAGGCACAGGGTGAACTCGAGGCTCAAGGCAAAATCTACGACAACGCCCTGAAGGAAATGCAGGACGAATTGCAGAAGAAGGCAGAGGACTACGACAAGCAGAAGTCTACAATGAACGCCACAAAGCAGGCTGAGACTGAGAAGCAGTTGCAGGATATGTACGCTAAGATTCAGCAGACTGCTCAGGACAACCAGCAGGCATTCAACAAGATGCAGCAGGAGAAGCTCGGTCCGGTTCTCCAGAAAGTGCGCAACGCCATCGAGGCCGTTGCTAAGGCCGGCGGCTACGTTTACATCATGGAGAAGGCTGCCGGACAGCCACTCTACGTGAACGAGGCTCTGAGCAAGGACGTTACCGCAGAGGTGAAGGCTCAGCTCAGCAAAATGAAATAACAACAAAACAAATGTTTTCTCCCCACTGTGGGAGTAGTATGGTGGGGTCGCCGTAGCGCATAATCGCTGCGGAGGTCTCACCTTTTTCATACACAGAGAAAGATATACCTATATATAAAGCTGCATATATAGAGAATGAAAAGGACATACAGACATCTATATATAAAAGCATAAGCATATATATAGGACGATATAAGGATATACATAGAAGGATATAAGGATGAAAAAACTGTTTCTCTTGCTTGCTCTTGTCGCCCTGCCGTTTGTCGCAGACGCGCAAACAGCCAAGTATGCCACGTTCAGCTACGACAGCGTGATGCACGTCATGCCCGATTATAAAGCCGCACTTGCAGCACTTGCCGACCTGCGCAAGCAGTATGACGCCGAGATAAAGCGTACGGAAGACGACTTCAACGCCAAGTATGAGTCGTTCATCGAGGTCTATTCCGGACTCGACATCAACATCCGCAACAAGCGGCAGAGCGAACTCCAGGAGCTAATGGCACGTGGAATGGCATTCAAGGAAGAGACACGCAGACTCTTGCGCAATGCTGAAAAAGACCTCTTGAAACCCGTCCGCGCACGTATCGACGCAGCCCTGACAGCCATAGCCCAAGAGCATGGCTACGCCTTCGTACTCAACCGCGACAACAACACTGTGCCTTTCACAGACCCGGCGCAGTGCGACGACATCACCGAGGAACTAAAAGAACAGTTACGCTAAAGCCTTTCAGCCAACAGATTATGATGTTTTCTGATTCTCCCGGCCCTATCGGCGTATTCGATTCCGGCTACGGCGGACTCACCATCCTGCATGGATTCCGCCAGCTAATGCCCGAGTACGACTATATGTACTTAGGCGATAACGCACGTGCCCCCTACGGCTCGCGCTCGTTCGAGGTAGTCTATCAGTTCACGCGCCAGGCCGTCCTGAAGCTCTTCGACATGGGATGCCATCTCGTTATCCTCGGTTGCAACACCGCATCGGCTAAGGCCCTGCGCAGCATACAGGAACGCGTGCTTCCCGAACTTGCACCCGACCGCCGCGTACTGGGCATCATCCGCCCCACGGTAGAGGTTATCGGCGATCTCACCAAGAGCCGGCATGTCGGCGTACTGGCTACTGAGGGAACGATAAAGAGCGGCAGCTACGCCCTCGAAGTGGCAAAGTTCCATCCCGACATACAGGTTAGCGGAGTGGCCTGTCCGCTATGGGCAGCGATTGTCGAGTCCAACGAAGCCGACAGCCCCGGTGCCGACTACTTCGTGAAGAAGCGCATCGACCAGCTCATGCTGAAAGATCCGGACATCGACACCATCATCCTCGGCTGCACCCACTACCCTCTTCTGATGAACAGCATCGTGCGAAACATCCCCGATGGTGTGCGCATCGTACCACAGGGCCAGTATGTCGCCGACAGCCTGAAGCATTATTTGCAGCGGCATACGGAAATCGATGCGAAGTGCACCAAGCGCGGCACGTGCCAATACTTCACCACCGAGAGCGCCGACCGCTTCCGCGAATCCGCCCGGATATTCCTCCACGAGGATGTCAGCGTGCGCCATGTAGATTTGGAATAAAAGCCCCCTCCGCCTCCCCCAAGGGGAAGAGGCCTAACAGGGTGTGTAATGAAAAGTGAGGACATGAACAAAGGCCTGTTTCAACTGAAGGGAGAGACCTAACAGGGGGTATAATGAAAAGCCTGACACGGAAAAACTGTCAGGCTTTTTCTTGTATAAAAAGAAGATGAAAATATTTATTGCTTCAAAGTTATATAAAATCTGTGAGATTATAGGCAAAATAAAGAAAAGTTTTTTCTTTAGAGGAGATTTACCTTTACATATTCTTGTTGGGGCTCTCCCCCGTGGGGGAGCTGGAGGGGGCTATATGCCTTATCGGATACCATACGGCGAGCCAGCCAACGACGATTACGGTTACGAAGATTAAGACAATGTCTTGCGGATGGACGCTTATAGGATAAGCCTCAACGACAAACGAGCCACTGGTATCGCCCAGACGCACAAGTCCGTAGGCCTGTTGGAGCCAACAAAGCAGCAAGCCCAACAGAATACCTATCAGTGCGCCACCGGCCGAAATAAGCCTCCCCTCGAAAAGGAAGATACGCCTTATCTGCCTGTCCGAGGCTCCGAGCTTGCGCAAGGTTTCCACGTCGTCTTTCTTGTCTATCATCAACATCGAGAGCGAACCGATGATATTGAAGCACGCCACGATAAGGATGAACGTAAGAAAGGCGTAGGCAAAGAGTTTCTCCACCTGCATCACCTTGAACGAGTCGGCTTGCTGCTCGTAGCGGTCTAACACCTGATATTTGCCGCCGGCTATCTCCTGCAACTCCTTCTTCACGTCTTCGATGTCGGCACCGGCCTTCAGCCGCAGCTCCAGCGAGCTAATCTCGCCCTGTCTGTTAAACAGACTGCGCGCAAACTCAATAGAAGTGATTATGTGTCCTTTGTCGTATTTGGCCTGTTTCACTTGGAACACCACTCCGGGCGAAAGCAAAGAGTCTTCTACGAAGCCCTCCGTGGGATTCATCGCATCTATCTGCCCCTCGCGCTGCGGCGCATACAGATGCAGATAGTCCTCCCATCGCGCTCCAGTATTCAGGTCTTGCGCCAGTCTGATGCCTATGACACCAAACTGTAAGTTTGCCGCGTGCAACTCATATTCACCGTCGCCGTAAAGTATGGAACGGATGTCAGTGAGTTTGTCGAAATTGTCTTCCACGCCCTTCACCGTAACCATAGCCTGCTTGTCGCGGTATATGGCCAGCGCCTGATCCTCCACGCACTCCGTGGCCACCTCTATCTCGGGCAGCGCCTTCATCTTCACGAGCAGCGGATCGTCGGCCGGAGCACTCTTGCCCTTAGCCGGCACCACCTTAATCTGCGGGTCGAAGGCAGTGAAAAACGATGCCACGAGGTCGGAGAACCCGTTGAATCCGCTCAGCACCACGACCATAGCCATCGTTGCCACCGCCACACCGATTACCGATATGGCGCTGATGATGTTTATCGCGTGCGTGCTTTTCTTCGAGAAGAGATAGCGTTTTGCGATGTAGAAAGGGAAATTCATTTCTTCAACAGCTCGTCTATGCGCTCAATGTAGTCGAGCGAATCATCAATGAAGAACCTCAGTTCGGGTATTATGCGCACCTGATTGCGTATGCGCGTGCCCAGCTCGTAGCGGATGGTCTTTTCGTTACGGTTGATGTTTTTCAGTATCTCCTCACCCTTTTCCGATGGGAACACGCTCAGATATGCCGTACAGATGCTCAGGTCGGGCGACACCTTAGCGCGCGTAACGCTCACCATCACTCCGTGCATCATACGTGTCTGGCTTTGGAAAATCTGTGCCAGCTCCTTTTGCAATAGCCTTGCTATGCGGTTTTGTCTTGTTTCCTGCATTGTGAAATAAGTTTTTTGCAAAGTTAACCATTTCTTATTACCTTTGCAAACGAATAAAACAAAAAGCGTATAGAATGAACGTTGTATATACTATTCTGCTGCTGATATGCAGCAATATTTTCATGACATTGGCTTGGTACGGCCATCTCAAATTGCAGCAAAGTGGCATTTCGAGTCATTGGCCTCTCATAGGAATAATACTGTTCTCTTGGCTTATTGCCCTCGCTGAATACTGTTGTCAGGTTCCAGCCAACCGCATAGGATTCGAAGGCAACGGCGGAGCGTTCAGTCTCATGCAGTTGAAGGTCATTCAGGAAGTCATCTCGCTCATCGTTTTCACAGTCATCGCCACCATGATGTTTCATGGACAGTCGCTTCATTGGAACCATATCGCCGCGTTTGTCTGCCTCATCATGGCCGTGTATTTCGCATTCCTCTAATCCTTTTTCCTTAATATCGTCAACCCGTCGCGTAGCGGCAGTATCACCGTTTCCACCCTTTCGTCTTTGGCTACGTGGTCGTTGAAGTCGCGTATGCCTGTTGTCTGCTTGTCTTTCAGATACGCCGCATCCGTAACGTGGCCGTCCCAGAGGGTATTGTCGGCAAGGATGAAGCCGCCGGCGCGCATCAACGGCATCACAGCCTCGTAAGTTTCGATGTACGTCCGCTTGTCGCCGTCGATGAAAGCCATATCGAACGTCACGCCGAGCTTCGGTGCTTCCGTTATCGCATCACCTATCCTGAACTCTATCTTGTCCGCCACTGGCGACTGCTCTATCCACGGCCGCGTAAAGTCCTCCTGCTCGTCGTTTATCTCGAACGTCCAAACCTTCCCCCCATCTTCCAGTCCTTCGGCCATGCAGATAGCCGAATAGCCGCTGAACGTGCCCACCTCGAGGATGTTCCGCGGCTTTATCATGCGCACAAGCATCTTTAGCAGACGGCCTTGCAGGTGTCCGCTTGCCATGCGTCCGTGCAACAGATGCACGTTGGTGGCGCGCCAAAGGCGATAGAGGTAGTCGCCCTCCGGCTCGATATGGGAGAGGATGTAGGAGGAGAGGGCGTTTTTTTCAGAGGTAAGAGGTGAGGGGTGAGAGGTAAGAGATATGCTTTTGTTGCTGTATTTATCCTTTGCGTCCATGTCTGTTATATCGGTATTTTTCTTTATTCCCGGATTATTCTTATGCCATAGAGAACAGAGCTCTCTTCTAATAAAGGTATTCTCTTACCTCTTACTCCTTACCTCTTACCTCTATTATGCTCTCTATCGCCAGCCGATAGCTATCCAATCCGAAGCCGGCTATCACTCCTTTGCAGCCCGCACTGATCATGGAGTGGTTGCGGAACTCCTCGCGTGCGTGCACATTAGATATATGTACCTCCACTACCGGAGTCGTTAGCGAACGTATGCAGTCGAGCAATGCCACGGATGTGTGGGTATATGCGCCCGCATTCAGCACGATGCCGTCATACGAGAAGCCCACTTCCTGCATCTTGTTTATCATCTCGCCCTCGATGTTGCTTTGGTAATACTCTATCTCTATGCCCTCAAATCTCTTTCTCAACTCTGGCAGATAGCTCTCCATCGAGTTGTTGCCGTAAATCCCCGGCTCGCGTTTGCCGAGCAGGTTCAGGTTCGGTCCGTTTATAATAAGTATCTTCATATAATATAAATTAGGAGTCAGTAGACTGGAGTTCGGGAGTTCAGACAATACCGAAAAAGATTAGAGTTTAGTGTAATTACCATAAAGGTATTTCTCTTACCTCAAAAAAACTACGCTTTCTTTTTGTCATTGCACTCGCCTTTCACTATCTTTGTACTCACTTCGTGCAAATGCAAAAGTAAAAAAATAAATGGAAACAAACAAGGAAAACGATATTTATATAGCGGAATGCTACCGCCGTTATCTGAAATTGGAACGCGGACATTCGCCAAACACCATCGACGCGTATATGCGCGACATCGACAAACTGTATGTATATCTGCGGCATGAAGGTGTCTGTGTCAAGGATGTGAAGCTGGAAAACTTGGAGAATTTCTCGGCAACGCTTGCCGACATCGGCATCGGACCACGCTCGCAGGCACGCATACTGAGTGGCATCCGTTCGTTCTTCCGCTACCTGGTGCTCGACCAATTCATCAAGGACGACCCCACAGAACTGCTCGAATCGCCCAAACTGCCGGCACATCTGCCCGAGGTTCTCAGTGCCGAGGAGGTGGATATGCTCGAAAACGCCATCGACATGACGAAATGGGAGGGGCAGCGCAACCGTGCCATCATCGAGGTGCTGTATTCCTGCGGACTGCGTGTCTCGGAGCTTGTAGGCCTGAAAATCTCGTGCGTCTACCCCATTGAGCACTATATCCGCGTTATGGGCAAAGGCTCGAAGGAGCGGCTTGTGCCGATTTCGGAGCGGGCTTTGGACGAGATGAGGGCGTGGTTCGAGGTGCGCGACCGCATGAATATCAAGCCGGGCGAGCAGGATTACGTCTTTCTGAACCGACGCGGTGCTCATCTCACACGCACGATGATTCTGATAATGATAAAGCGTTACGCTCTCGACGCGGGCATAAAGAAGACTATCTCGCCCCACACGCTGCGTCATTCTTTTGCCACTTCGCTGCTCGAGGGCGGTGCCGACCTGCGCGCCATACAGATGATGCTGGGACATGAGACTATTTCTACTACGGAGATATATACGCATATCGACACGTCTACGCTGCGAAAGGAGATATTGGAACATCATCCGAGGAATATTAAAGCCCCCCTCTAATCCCCCCAAGGGGGGAAGAACTAACAAAAGGAGACAGGAGACGGGAGTTCGGGAGTTCAGA
>URER01000013.1 GCA_900547005.1 uncultured Prevotella sp. | reverse complement strand
TCGCCGACTCCGACTATAAGATAACGGGCAAGATGGAGAAGTACTTCCAAAACTCGATGTACCTCATCTTCAAGATGATGGGCTTCTTCACCGAGGTTGAGCGCACGACAAGCCGCGGTCGTATGGACATAGTGATGAAGACGAAAGACTACATCTACGTGATGGAGCTGAAGCTCGACGGTACGGCGGACGAGGCTCTAAAGCAGATAGATGACAAGGGCTATGCCGAGCCATTCAAGTCTGACGGCAGGCAGATATATAAGATAGGTGTCAGTTTCTCATCGGAGACAAGGGGAATAGAGGATTGGCGGATAGAGTGAAAGGATACTTTTATGTCTTAAATAACATACAGGAGAAGCCTTATCCCTCTATGCCTCTATGCCATAGAATCGGATAGCCCGATGAATCCGATAAAAAATGAAACATTCTATACCACGAGTGAGTTTTTAGCGTATTAGAAACCACACGGGTATAGAATGTTTTTTCATATCTTTGCCGGGCAAAAAAGGAAGACATTGGTTCGCCCGATAAATACAGGGGGGCAACCTATTTCGGCCGAACAGCATAGTACTATGGCGCAATACTCGAGTAATTTGGGCGCAGTACTCGAGTAATTTGGGCGCAGTACTCAAGTAATTCCGGCCAGATTACTCAAGTATTTTGGCTTCAGTACCGGAGTAATTCAGCCTTAAATACTCTGAGTATGGTGTAGAGGTGTTGCAAAGGTGCGACATAATGTCTGATAAAAGACTATCGGGTGAGTCCCCAAAAAGGAATACATTAACTTTTTATCAACAATGACAGACGGTCATGAACCGCTGACAACTAACATTTATTATAACTAACTTATTTATGAGAAACTATTTATTACTGTTACTGTCCTGTGCGATGGTAGCATCGACAGCAACCGCACAGGAAGTAGTGAAGGTTGGGAAGGGTAGCTATGCGTCCTACACGCCACTGGAGATGTGCCGCACGGAGTATCACAAACCGGGCGACTGGGGCTATCTTTTTATCTTGCGTATGTAATTCAGCACCTTATGTGTGAGCGCTTCATCTTCCATGATATTCTCTATCTCATGGAGCAACGATTGTCTTATTTCTATTGTCGTCATACTTCTTCTCCTCCTCTTTTTTGCTCTAAACGTCTCGGAACACGATAATTGCTTTAATATTGTTGTCTTGATTGCAAATATAAATAAAAAAAAGAAACACCGCAAGTATTTGATAATACATTTCATAAAACTCCGATGAAATCGGCAAAAAACTCACTTAGCTGCGCGTTAAGTGAGTTTTTTTTGTATTAATGTAACGCCGTATTAAAGCGGAAATGACTATTTTTGCATAACCTTCTGCGACAAAACAATTATAAAAACAAAATAACTAATAATAAACACAATGAGAAAGTACTTATTATCAATCGCTCTCTTTGCAGCGTCGGCCTGTCTGAACACAGCCGTTGCGCAACAAAAAGGAATGAAGGAGTTCGTCGACGACCTTATGTCGAAGATGACCTTACAGGAGAAAATCGGTCAGCTCAACCTCATGGTAGCCGGCGACATCACCACCGGGCAGGCCATGAACACACAGGTGGGCGGCGCGATAGCTGCCGGAAACATGGGTGGAATCTTCAACATCAAAGGCGCAAAGGAAATCCGCGAGATGCAGGAACTGGCCGTGAAGAAAAGCCGCATGGGCATTCCGCTGCTCGTGGGCATGGACGTTATCCACGGCTACGAGACCATCTTCCCCATTCCACTGGCTCTGTCGTGCAGTTGGGATATGGCAGCCGTTGAGCAGTCGGCAGCCATAGCAGCCAAAGAAGCAAGTGCCGACGGAATCAACTGGACATTCAGCCCGATGGTCGACATTACCCTCGATGCCCGTTGGGGACGCTACTCCGAGGGCAACGGTGAGGATCCTTACCTCGGAAGTCTTATCACTAAGGCTATGGTTCGTGGCTATCAGGGCGACTACAGCCGCACGGATAACATCATGGCGTGCGTGAAGCACTTCGCGCTCTACGGCGCATCGGAGTCGGGACGCGACTATAACACGGTGGACATGAGCCGCGTGCGTATGTATAACCAGTATCTGCCGCCCTACAAGGCAGGCGCGGAGGCAGGCGCGGGCACGTTCATGTCGTCGTTCAACCTCGTCGACGGTGTTCCCGCCACGGCCAACAAGTGGTTGCTTGACGACCTCCTGCGCGGCGAATGGGGATACGATGGCATGGTCGTTACCGACTACGGTTCCATCGGCGAGATGCTCAGCCATAGCGTGAGTGCCAATCTACAGGAGGCGGCCGCACAGGCTCTGAAGGCAGGAACCGATATGGATATGTGTTCCATGGGCTTCATCGCGACATTGGAGAAAAGTCTCAAAGAAGGCAAGGTGAGCGAGACCGACATCGACAAGGCTTGCCGCCGCGTGCTGGAAGCCAAGTACAAACTTGGACTTTTCAAAGACCCGTATAAGTATTGCGACCCGAAACGCCGCAAAAAGGACATATTCAACGATGAGAACCGCCGTGCGGCGCGCGACATTGCAGCCGAGACATTCGTGCTGTTGAAGAACGAAGGCAATCTGCTACCGTTGAAGAAACAGGGCAAGGTGGCCCTCATAGGCCCGCTGGCAAACACCCGGGCCAACCTTGCCGGCACATGGTGCGTGGCATATACGCCCGACAAGTACTCTACTTTGAAAGAAGGCATGGAGCGCGTTTTGGCCGGAAAGGCTACTCTCTTATATGCTCAGGGCAGCAACATCACACGTGATGCGGAGTTGCAGAAGGCCGGTGAGTTCGGCAAAACCATCGAGCGTGGCGATGATGCTCAGATGAAAGCTGAGGCTTTGGCCGTCGCTAAGGAGGCCGATGTGATTGTTGCGGCACTCGGCGAGACCGCCGACATGAGCGGAGAGTGTGCCAGCCGTACCAACCTGTGCCTGCCCGACGTACAGATGGAACTGCTTCAGGAACTCAATAAGTTAGGCAAGCCAATCGTACTGCTCAACTTCTCGGGTCGTCCTACGGTCATGAATTGGGAGAACGAGAATATCCCGGCGATACTCAACGTATGGTTTGGCGGTTCCGAGGCTGCCGACGCAATCTGCGACGTGGTCTTCGGCGACAAGGTGCCAAGTGGAAAGCTCACTATGAGTATGCCACAGGCTGTGGGGCAGGAGCCGCTCTACTACAACCATCAGCCTACCGGACGTCCTGTACCGGAGGGCACGAAGGAGTTCCGCAAGTATCAGAGCAACTATCTCGATGTGCGCAACGACCCTCTCTATCCGTTCGGATACGGCCTGTCATACACCACATTCAGCTACTCCGACCTGCAACTCAGTGCCACGGAGATGTCGCCGACAGGCAGCGTTGAGGCTTCCGTAACGGTTACAAACACAGGCAACGTTGATGCCACTGAGATTGTTCAGCTCTACATACGCGACCTTGTAGCGAGCGTGAGCCGTCCCGTGAAAGAACTGAAGGGCTTCGAGCGCATTACTCTTAAAGCCGGAGAGAGCCGCAAGGTTACGTTCGCCATCACTCCGGAGACCCTGAAATTCTATAACTACGACCTGAAGTATGTCCTCGAACCGGGCGACTTCAATATCATGGTCGGACCAAACAGCCGCGACCTGAAGACCGCGAAGCTGACGGTTTTGTAATAGGAGATATTATCAATCCGTAAGCATATTTCGATTTATGCATATAAAAGGGGCTGCGCCTATTTTGGCACAGCCCCTTTGTTGTATCTTTTTTCAACATATCATAAAACGGAGAGTATAACAGAATTTTGATACACTCTCTCATTTTCTGATGGTAGAAAACCGTTTATCGGTTGTTATATTTCATTCCTTTCTTGGCAATGATGCCACGATATGACTCTTTTGCGGGCTGGCCGTTGAGCAAGAACAATCTGTTGTTGTCACTGGAGGAGGTTACGACTTGGGCGTTGTTGATGCCGGATGTTCCAAAGATGTTGATCAGTTCAATTTCCTGACCGGCCGTTGTGGAGATGTCATAGAGATAAGAGATGGGAAGTGTGGTTGAAGGTATCTTCGACTTGTCGGCAACTATCGGGTCGGGCATGACGTATGGTTGCGTCAGCGCGTTGGTGTTGTCGCCCGAGGCGGTGGCAAGCGGCGTGCCGTCAGCCATTTTCAGCTGCGTATGGCTGCGCAGACGGAGGTTGCCGCCGATGGTTGACTTGATTTTCACGGACTCTACGTTGCCGTCTTTCCACTTCAGTTCGGTGATGACAAAGCCGCCACGTGAGCGCAGACCGCACACCTCACCGTCCTTCCATGACGATGGTAGGGCGGGAAGCAGATGGATGAATCCGGCGTGAGATTGCAGCAGCATTTCGGCAATACCGGCACAACAGCCGAAGTTTCCGTCGATTTGGAAGGGTGCGTGAGCGTCAAACATATTTGCGTATGTACCTCCGTCGGCATCGTTCATCGTGGCGTTGGGATCCATCAGGCGCAGCTGGTTCTTGATGATGTTCAGTGCATGGTCGCCGTCAAGCATACGGGCCCATTGGCAGACTTTCCATCCCATTGACCATCCGCGTGCCGCATCGCCGCGTCCGACAAGCGATTTGTGGACACCCTGATAGACCGTCGGATTGACGTAGGGTGAAACCTGATTTCCGGGGAATGCTCCCCAAAGGTGTGACAGATGGCGGTGGGAGGTGTTCTCGCGGTCCCAGTCCTCCTGCCATTCCTGTATCTGACCGTATTTGCCTATCTTATAAGGAGTCAACTTGGCCTTAAGCTCATCGAGCTGAGTTGCGAGATCTTCGTCAACGCCAAGCGTGCGTGCTGCTTCTGCCGTGTTTTTCAGTACGTCGTAGACCATCTGGTTGTCCATAGCTACGCCGCCGAACATCGCCACATTCATTTTCGAACCGTCATCTTTATTATAGGAATAGAGTCCGGGATGGTTTTCGGGAGAGTTTGACGGACACACGACCATATATCCCGTGTTGGGGTCTTTGACCAAAAAGTCCTGGAAGAACTGGGCGCATCCCTTCATGACCGGATATATTTCCGCAAGGTAAGTCTTGTCGCCAGAGAACAGATATTTTTCCCAAAGGTGTGAGCAGAACCATGCGTTGCATGTGGGCCATACGCCGACGGCTCCATTGTCGACGGCTCCCGTGGTGCGCCAGATGTCCGTGTTGTGATGAAGCACCCATCCGCGTGCGCCGTACATTTCCTTTGCGGCGTCAGCACCGGTGACGGAAACGTCCTTTACCATCTGTATGAACGGGTCGTGACACTCGGAAAGATTGGCCACCTCAGCCGGCCAGTAGTTCATCTCAACGTTGATGTTAGACGTATATTTTGAGTCCCATGCCGGATATTGGCGTGCGTTAGGGTTCCATATACCTTGCAGGTTGGCCGGTTGCGTGCCCGGTTGTGATGATGATATGAGCAGATAACGGCCGAATTGGAAATAGTTTGCCACGAGTCCCGGGTCGGCTGCCGTCGTCTTGAACTCCTTTATGCGCGTCTCCGTGTCTTTCTTCTCCTGCTCGTCATTGGTGCCGAGGTCTATGCTGACGCGGTCAAACTGCTCCTTGTATTTTGTAACGTGATCGTTGAGTGCTGTCCCATATTCCTTATCCTTTTCGAGATAGCTGTTCATGTAGGCCAGAGCTGTGGCTTCCGCGTCAGCGCTGATGTCGTTGTAGTTGACAAAATTGGTGGCCGACGAAATGACGATGGTGGCCGATGTGGCGTCCTTGACCTCTATGGCCGGTGCCTTCGGATTGCCGGCTACGAGACCGCTCTGCATGATGTTCTGTGTCCCGGAGTTTGTCTGTGTGCCTCCGTCGTTTATCACTTTGATGAAAGTATAGCAGTTGAGCTTGTTGTCGACATTTTCCGACTGGGCTTTTGCCGGAATGAGAGATGCCTCAATCATGCCGTCGGCGTTAATCCTGTTGATGTCCAGTTTCTCCATATTGGTCTTTACCGGTGCGGCATAGCTCACGTTGAAGTTCAGTTTGCCGGGTTTGGAAGCCTCAATGCGCATGATTGTGACATTGTCTTCCAGCGATGTGAAAACGGTTCGGGTATATGTGACACCGTTGACGATATATGACGTCGTGGCGGTGGCGTTTGATATGTCGAGCGAGCGTACGTATGCCTGTGCGTCAATGGCGTTATCCGTCTGTCCAGCCTCCTCGTCGTCGTAGCGCTGTCCGGGGAATGAGACGAGGACACACCCTGCCGCCTGATATTGCGCACCGTGTGAAGTGGTCGACATCCAGTTAGGTATGGCCAGCTTCTGGGCTTCCACATAGTTTCTGTCGAAGATATATTGCTGAACCTGCGACAGCACCGATTTGGCGTTGGCGTTGTGGTTGCGGTTCGGTGACTGTCCCCAGAACGTGTCTTCGTTGAGCTGCAGCGTGTCTACGGCCACGCTTCCGCTGACCATTGCTCCAAGGCGTCCGTTGCCCAGCGGCAGGGCTTCCTCCCAGTATTTGGCCGGGCGATGATACCAAAGACGGTTCTTGCTTTCGAGCACAGGCGGTGGAACGGGGCGTGTGTCAGACGTTGTGAATGTCGTGGTGACAGGCGTGTCGTAGACGTTTCCGGCAAGGTCGGCCAGTGAGCCGGCGGGCAGATTGAACGTATAGGACGTCGTGAGGTCAAGGTCGGCATAGGCGAATGTCACCTTGTTGACGTTGACGACGGGCGAGAGCTTCAGTTCCTCTCCTGTTTTGCTGTTGGTGAGCGTAGCCATGGCGCTGCCTTTCGCTGTCACGCCCTCGTTGAAGTTGAGGATAATCTTTCCTGACGGGATGACACCGGTGGCATTGTCGGCCGGAATGATGTCTTTGAGCTTGGGAGCCTGTGTGTCCTCCGCGTAGATATTGACGTACTTCAGATTATAGTTGCTCGTCTTGGTTGCCGACTGTATCAGCAAGCGTATAGTCAGGTTTTCCTTGTTATCGGCATCAAGATTGTAGTTGGCGTCGGTGTATGTGTTCCAGTGTGCTCCCGCAGTGTAGTCGTTGAGGACTTTCCACGTGCTGCCTCCGTCGGTGGAGTAGACGACACCGAATTTCGTTGACGAGCTGGAACCGTCACCGATGGCAAAATTCAGCCTGATGTTGTTCAGATCCGTTGTCGGCATGGAGATTTCAAAAAACTGGTCGTGCTTCGTGCCGTCGGTATAGTCGGCCTTTGCCGTGAACTTGTCGGTGGACGCCGTGTTGAGGCGCAGCAGATAGTTCAGGGTCGAACCGCTGGAGGTCACCTCCCATCGGCCGTCGCTTGTGTGGACTGTCACCCGACAGTCTTCCGGAACCATTGCACATTCGTTCGGAAGGAAGTAGGGCTGTTGCTTACTCCAATAAGTGTTGGCGATGCGTGCCCATCCTAATGTGTTCGGGGTGAAGATGATCGCGGTGCCGTTCTTTTCAGAATCGTAGCCCGTCGTGAATTCCCACTTTGCCACCACAGTCTGAATCGCGGCGGCATTCATTGTGCCGAGGAGCAGCATCAGCAGCAGTCCAAGGCGGAATAATGTCTTCTTGTTTTTTTTGTTCATTGTTATAAGTTTTTAAAAAGGTTTATTCGAGGTCCTCTAAATATACCAAAATGGAATGTTTGTTTGTAGATAGTTTTGTGTGCAAAGATAGAGAGAGGCAGTAGAATCTATGTGGAAAAAGTGCTCATACATGATGAAAAAGGGCTTATAGTATGTTTTTTTACACCTTTTCAGGACACTGTAGCCAGTTTTTTTCTTATCTTTGCGTGTGTTAAAACTTCAACCGAAGAAGTATCAGCGAACTACAATCCGTTAACTATGAAGCCTGTCTATATAATAATACTGTTCTGTCTGAATATAATGAGTGTCTATTCCAGACACACAACCACCTATGACATCCATTCCGGGCTGCCCCATTGGGTCGTTTCCGGTATTGTTCAGGACCGTCAAGGCTTTATTTGGGTAGCCACGTGGAACGGTCTCTGCCGGTATGACGGCTATGAATTCCGGCAGATAAAGGCCAAGCCCGGTGACGGGACCCATATCAGTTCGGAGGTCATAAGGAAGATGGAACTTGACGCTCGGGGAAACATCGTCTGCCGGACAACCGCCGGTTCTTTCATGCTTGACACACGGGATTATCGTCTGTATGATGTGGCCAGGCACGTTCCGCCCACCATCACCAGTCAGGAAGGAACGCCGCCGTTCACAGACAGCGAGGGAAACCGGTGGCAGATAGAACGCTACGGCATTACCAAGACCATCAGTGAATATCGTCCGGCGTCGCTCGTCTCCGGCACGGAAGACGTTCAGGCAAGGGCTTTCATGAAAGACAACCGCCAGCGTTGGTGGCTCGCCACGAAGGAAGACGAGACAGTCCGCATCTATGACAAGACCAACAGGCTCATTGGATATGTAGGCAGCGACGGGCGTATTCATAAGCAAAAGACACGCTTCGGCTACAGGGCCTACTGTCTTATGCAGACGCATGGCGGCGACGTGTGGGTGGGATGCAAGCCCGGGGCCCTGTTGCGACTACGCCCGGTGTCGGAAAGTTCCTTTGAAATCACGCGGATAGATAGCCGACAGTGTGATATCATCTATCATATTGTGGAAGACCATGATGGCCGTTTGTGGCTGGCTTCGTTCGGCGGAGGGGTTCAGTGTGTACCCAATCCGTTGTCCGCCAATCCCGAGCCGGTAGGTTTCCGTGGTGGCGGAGAAGACATTGGGCGTGACAAAGTGAGACGTCTGCTTGTCACTTCTGGCGGAACCCTTGTCTGTGCGACGACAAACGGGCTCGTCGTGGGGCGGATAGACAGTCGGAATATAAGTAAAACCACGTTCCGACGGCTGACGCGCGACGGTGAAAGAAAGGAAAGTCTGTGTAACAACGCCGTTATGGACATTGCGGACGACGGCAAAGGACACATATTCATAGCAACGGAAAATCATGGAATTGACATGATAGATGAGGCGGCACTGATGGATAAAGAGCCTTCGTTCACCAATTTCAACAGTTCAAATTCTTCGCTTACCTCTGACGCCTGCATCGCAATGGCTGTGAAAGACAGCAGCAGGATATTTGTTGTGTGTGTAGACCGGGTGATGGAGTTCGAGCCGGAGAGAGACCGGACTGTTACCTATGCGCGCAGCTTCTGGAACGACAGATGCCATTTCTCGGAAGAACGTCCGCTCCGTCTCTATGACGGCTCATGGATATTCGGACAGGAACAGGGGGCGTATGTGGCCACGTGCCGCAATATGGAAACGCGAGACGTCACGCCGCCGATACGTCTGACATGTCTTTCGGTCAACGGAAAACTGCCAGATCTCGGTGTCTGTGCCCGCGACACGATATTCATAGACACGGACGAACGAAACTTCTCCCTGTCATTTGCCGCGTTGTGCTATCATGACAATTCGGAAATCTGCTACCGTAGCCGTATTGGAGAGGCAGCGTGGAGCGTGGCGGACAAGCAGCGCACACTTACGTTCTACGACATTCAGCCCGGAGAATATGTTCTGGAGATACAGTCAACCGACCGCTATGGCCGTTGGGTTGACAACAACCGCAAGGTCGTTATCGTCGTGAAATATCATTGGTATGAGACTCTTTGGGCAAGGATAATGCTTTGGCTCCTCATCACGGGCGTTATAGCAGCTGTTGTCCATACTATGTTCTATATACGCTCGTTGACCAGACAGCGTCGCGAACTGCTTGACAAGTACATGTCCTTGCTTGACAGTGGCAAGACGGAGAACGTCGGACAGGATGCGCAGCGCATAGATAGTCTGCCCGGAGACCTGTCGGAAAGTGACCGGAAATTCCTTCAACGTGTTAAGCTATACATAGAGGAGAATATCGGCAACAGTGAGGCCAACATCGACGATATGGCTGTTTTTGCCGCTTCGAGCCGCAGCAGCCTGAACCGTAAGTTGCGTTCGCTCGTCGGCATTACGGCCGCCCAGTTGCTCATCAACGCCCGTATGAGGCAGGCTGCCCGTATGCTTAGCTGTCCTGAGGATGGCGTAAAGCCGAACATATCGGATGTGGCCTATAAGTGCGGATATGCTGATACGAGGTATTTCTCGCGTTGTTTCAAAAAGAAATATGGCGTGGCACCGTCCGAATATTCCGGTTGATGCGTCTCGTGCCATTTTTTTAAGGAGGATGGTGTGTCAAAAAGGCTGCATGATTTTCAAGTTCAACTGACGGGTGATAAATCTTGGTGAAAGGTTTTTTAAGATTTATTTAGCGTTTGGAAAAATCTTTACAAGGTTGTTTCGTATTTTCGCGAATTTTCAATCGAAAGTTTTCTTGCTCGCAAAAACGCTCTGATTTTGAGTTTTTGGTAAAATCGCTGCAAGGTTCTGAGCGTCAGGGACTTATGCGGTTTTGTGGCGTTTTTGGCCTTTCGGGAATGCGTTTTTTGCCCTTCTATTTTCTAAAATAGGCTCCGTTGGAGTGCAAAAGTGGCACTTTTAGGCTCCGAAAGTGCCTCCGTTAGCGTTCAATAGTGGCTCCGTTGCGCTCTGAAAGTGGCTCCGTTAGAATGCAAAAGTGGCACTTTTGCGGCGTTAACATTTCGGAATGGTGTTTTTCGGGTGGTAAAAAACGGGCGAAAAACGGTCTCTCGCGGCTGTAAAATTGCACACTTCGTGGGGCGAATGTGCAGTTTTTCGCTCTAAAGTCGCCTTTTCGCGCTCCCCGGAGTTCTGTTTTTGGCTCGAAAACCGTATTTTTCTGCGATTTTGAGGAGGCATTTTCTGTGTTAACAATGTTAATTTTCGGTAGTTTTTATTTACAAAACGAAGTTCCTGACTTTTGCAAAATGATAAATGGCGGGTTCTATAAGTTACCACCTTTACATCTCAGCCGTGTATGATGTAGGGTAAAACGGGAAAAACGCCAACTGCAAATCTTTCATCAATCTATATTTCTCACTATTCCAAACCTCTGTAAAACATTAAGTATAAGCGATTTACATTATAATCGTCTCATATTTTTTCCACATACCATCTACACCGAATAGGATTATTTTATATGTATCCATAACTTTGCTGAGGCAAAAGGAATCACCTGTGTTTCCTTAAAGACAAATAGGTAAAACCATATAACCAATTATTAACAATAAAAAAACAAAAGAATTATGAGAAAGATTTTACTCGTCTTCATGGCAATTCTGGCTGCGGCTCAAATCTCTGCGGCAGAATATGCAATCGTCGGTTCATTTACCGATCCGGCATGGAATTTCGAAGCGTCTCGTGCGGCCAACGGCGTTCTGACCAAGAATGCAGACGGCAAATATGAGACAACAATCGAAAAACTGACAGCAGGCTTCAAGATTGTCGACATTGAGAAAAACAATTGGGATGTTCAGTATGGCGCACCGTCAAGCGATGACATGGTGGAGAATGGCAAGACATTCAGCCTTAAGGCAAAAAACGGAGGCGCAGATCCGTCGAACATTGAATTTGCCAATTATGTTACGGCAATACAAAACGCCAAAGTCGTGTTCGATCCGGAAGCAAAGACCCTGACGGTTACCGGCACTCCTGTTTCAGACTTGAAGTTGTATATCACTGGAAGCATGACAAACTGGATCGAACCGGGCAAAGACGGCTCTATTGCCATGACAGAGAACGGCGGCATCTATTCAGCCACCGTTAACTTTACAACCCAAGAAGAACCCGGTAAACCCCATGAATTCAAGGTGTTCGGAAAAGGCTGGTCGCCGGAGTTCGGTGTGCCGACCGACAACACTCCCGCACTCTCACCGGAAAATCTTACCCTGACTCTTGCCAAAAGCACTAAGAACATCAAGGTAAGTATGACAGGCCAATATGTTGTCTCGTTCAATTTAAGCACATTCGAGTTGACGTTGACTTCCGCAACCGGCATATCCCAAACGACAATCAAGACCGAAGAGCCAGAGTATTATACCCTTCACGGTGTGAAAGTAGCCTCTCCGGCACACGGTATATATATCGTAAAGCGTGGAACCGCTGTAACTAAGGAGATTGTCAGATAAACTACCTTTTTTGTTTTAGTCCGCTAAGTTCTTTATCCCGATACATATCGGGAAAGGAATTTAGCGGGCGACCGTGTTACCGTAATCCAAAGACCTACAATTATCTGTTATCAACTAACGCTACCATAACATCAATGAATATAAAGATTCTCCTGTCGTGTATATTTGTTTTCTGTCTTTTACAGGAAAGCCATGCCCAGCGGGCTGTTACCTATACAACCACGGCAGACAGGACCAAGAGTCTGGAAAAGACAGTCTCGGCAACAACAACCACAGCGGGAAACAGCAACGTTATCACCTTGAAACCCTCCGGGACCAACCAGAGTATAGACGGTTTCGGCTATGCCATTACCTATGCGGCCGCATATAATTTGCTGGTGAAGATGTCCAAGCCGCAACGCACAGCCTTGCTGAAGAAGACTTTTTCACCGGCATCCGGCTACGGAGCGAATTATGTCCGTGTAAGCATCGGATGCTGCGATTTCTCAAGTCGGGATTACACCCTTTGCGATGAGAAAGGCAGCGATTCCGATCCGCTGGCAAAGTTTGCCCTGCAGAGTGATGAGACAGACTATGTGATACCTGTGCTGAAAGAAATTCTTGCCATCAATCCCGACCTTAAGATAATGGCTGCGCCGTGGACGTGTCCCCGGTGGATGAAGGTGGACAACATTACTGACAAGAACGCCCATAACCAATGGAGAGGCGGCAGTCTGAACCCTGCGTATTACAAAACCTACGCCGATTATTTCGTTAGGTTTATAAATGCCATGAAGGCTAACGGCATCAATATAACCGCCGTAACCCCGCAGAACGAGCCATTAAATAAAGGAAACTGCGCCTCTCTGTATATGCCGTGGCAGGAGGAGGCTCCGTTTGTGAAGGAACTGGCCGCCGCATTCAAACAGAACGGTATCACGACTAAGATATATCTGTTCGACCACAACTACAATTACGACAATATCAGCGACCAGGACGACTATCCTGTGAAGGTCTATGACGAGATAGGCACCGGCTTTGAAGGTGCGGAGCTTGTGGTAGGCGCGGCTTATCACAATTATGGGGGCAATTACAGTGAACTTTCCGATATTCACTGGCAAAAGCCTGATAAGGACTTGATATTTACAGAACACACTATCGGCGACTGGATTGACGGTTCTAACCTTAGCGCGCGATTGGTGTACGACATGAAAGATTTGGTCATAGGCACGGTAAACAACTGGTGCAAGGCGGTAATCGTCTGGAATTTTATGCTTGACGAGAATCGCGGACCTTATACAGATGAAGACGGAGCCTGCAAGACCGCCTTTGGTGCTGTGGATATTTTTAACGACGGCTCCCTGAGATATAATTCCCATTATTATGCCGTCAGCCATATCAGTGCAGTCGTCAAGCCCGGTGCCTGCCGTATCAACACTTCCGGATGGTGGGCAGAGAATATGGATTATTCGGCGTTCAGAAATCCGGACGGCACTTTGGCGATAATCTTCGCAAGCTCGAACAGTGCGGAGCAAAATTTCTGTGTAACGGACGGAAAGGAATATGCAAGTGTCAGGGTGCCTGCCAACAGCGTGGTGTCGGTTCTGTTCGGTGATGTAGAAGAGCAGCCGGCAGGAATGACCGAGGGACAGGAATATGATTTAATACAGAACAAGTCTTATATTCTTTCTGACGCACTTGTGTATGGCAGCATTGATTCAGACTGCTTCTTCAGGAATTTGGACAACAGTGATACGTATCGCTTCTTGGGGACTGACGGGAAATACAGAATTGTGATTGACAACGGAATGCTGACGGCCGTGGCTGCTGATACGGAGGTGTATGTCGGTGGGTGGACTAATACTTTCAACAAAAGCGGCATTGCTTCATCCGGTACTTGGCAAGACCCTAAGCCAAGCCTCGCAAAGGTGGCTCCCGGCACTTACCGTATGACACTGACTACGGGTGTTAATATAAACGCGAAGGATTTGAACATAAAATTCTATCCCAAAGAGAACTACTCACAAGAGTATACGGCGGCAGATATAGCCTTGACCGGTTTGGCTGCGGACAAACTGGACTTTGAGATGTCTGGCGGGAATAGAACAGGCAACCTTAAATACAAGTCAGGAGCGTCTCTTGAGGATAATACCACATATATCTTTACGGTTACGCCGAATGCAGACAATTCTGCTTATTCCTTAGATATCCAAAAATATTATGACGTCAGCGATGCCAATGCGCTGAATGACGCCATCAGCAGCAAGGCCGAGTATTTTCGTTTCAAAGGTAACGTGACACAGGATATGCTTAAAAGTCTGACGGACTATAGGGCCAGAGGAGGTAAAATCCGTTATATGGACTTCACAGAAGCAACATTGTCAGAGCTGCCGGCCGATTTTACCAAAGCCTGCGAGACATTGGAGATGGTGCTGTTGCCTAACGGTCTGAAGCAGATTGGCAACTATGCCTTCTCCTCTTGTCCTAACCTGAGAGTCGTCAATCTCACAGGCGATTTGGAGACATTGGGCGTCGGTATGCTGATGTATGACTACCGTCTGCACGCTCTTTCATTTGACAACAGACAGGAAAAAGCAAAGGTGACTGTCCCGATGGACTTCATTCGGATGTATAAAAACGAGGAGCCTTACAAGACCGAATACGAGAAGTCTTCTAAAGAGGGATTGAAAGACTTCTATATCGGCGACAACTGGGAGATAGACAGAATCGGACGTCAGGCGTTCTATAAGAACCATAATCTGGAGAGTTTCAAATATAGCGACAACGGCACGACAATAGGTGATATACGCAGCAATGCCTTTACGGAAACCTACACATTGCCCGCCGCCGACATCAACAATATGATAAAGAACTCGGGCGAGATTTGGAACGCGGCGTTTTATAGTTGCCATCAGTTGGATAAGCTTGTCATTCCAGAGTCTGTAACGATGATAGACAACGCCGCCTTCGGTGATTGCCGGATAACGGATATATATGTCAGCAACCCCATATCCCCTGCGGTACCCCTGTACGATTCTTCCTGGTATAGCTACTCTTGGAATTATTTCTCGGAGTATGCCTTTGCAGGCATCCGCAACAAGACCAACGGCACAGACACGCATATCCGCCAGAATGCCATGGTCGTTCATTTCGGAGAAGGTGTGTCGGCGGAGCAATATCGCTACAGCACGGAAGACGGGAATGACGATACCCGCATAGACGAGAACGGAAACGCCGACGAGGCAAAAGGGAAGGCAAAGTACGGAGAGTTCCTGCGCCTGCTTACAAAGTCTGTTTATCAGGATCGTGACTACGACATAGCAGGACAGGAGCATGCAGACTTGCGCATATATCGCACGTTCAAGAACAACTGGAATACCGTCTGTCTGCCGGTTACATTGACCGGGCAGCAGGTAAAGAATACATTCGGCAGCGGCACTGTCGTCGCAGAATTCACCGGTGTGTCAAGGGCTTCCGACGGAAACGTCCTGAGATTCAAAGTCACGGATGAGGGCATCAAGGCCGGCAAACCCTATATCATGATGCTGAAGGACGATTACGGCAACAATGCCGTTTGCGTCGCGCCGTATTCAGAGGAGACATACAACGGCTCTTATTATGACGAATATGTGACAGGCGATGAGGCCGGATATTATCTGGCAGAGGATGTCTCAGCACCCTCCCGCGACAACCTGCCCGACCTTCAGAGGGTGACTTATGACGCTTATACATTTGTGGGTAATTATAACTCCACAAACATCTCGGCAGACAACAAAGTATTGTATATAAGCGACAACACCTTCCGTTACAGGAACAAAGGTGAGGTCACCAACGCCAAAGGCTACCGCGCTTATTTCATCATCGACGAGAGCGTAAATGAGAGCGGTCTTTCCAAGTCTGTGAACTTTACCTTTGACGAGGCTACAGGAGTGGTCCTTTGCAGACTGGATGCCGGCGAGGCAAGTCTGCCTGTATATGACCTGACAGGACGTATGGTTGGAAAAAACACCCATGACCTTCCCACCGGTATATATATAAAAGGAGGAAGGAAATATGTTGTCAGATAAGAAAAGGTATGTCAGGCCGCGCGTTCATGCTGTTCATTGCGAGTGTTCTCTTATGGACAACGGTTCCATTGAAGGTGTAAGCGGTGGGAATGGCTTTATTCAAAATGGCGGCGAAGGCAGTGACGGCGATGAGGTGGATGCGAAAAAGCACAGTTTCAACGTTTGGGATGTCTGGGATGAGAATTAGCGGAGCGTGGCAATATGGAAATATCTTATGGTCAACAATATGGTCATCCACTTTTTTGGGGGAGGCTATTGGGGTAAGGTGCTGTGTATCAATACTTTGCCGTGCCGTACATCAGTAAATAATCCACATACTTTCTACACGGTCAGACGGCGTGATGTTTTTTTCCTTAACTTTGCAACGTGCTTTCAATGGACTTTAACCATACTGGCTCACAGTTCATTAGCAGGAGCTTTACAGAATCCTGATAACATAACTTACAGAGAATACTAACATTAATATATCAACAAATACTAACATTAATTATATCAACAGAGTGATGAAAAGAAAGTTTTATGTAAAGCCGGCAATAGAGACCGTCATTTCCAATACGGAATGCGGACTGTTGGCTGAATCTTGGACTCCGGATGGAGGCGGAACGAATTTTGGCATAATATCTGGGAACCCTTCTGGAAATGGTAATGATGATGACAAATACGGAACAGGCGGAGAATTTGCAAAGAGACATTACAGTCCTTGGGACGATTGGGGCGATTGGGGCGAATAGGCCTTCATAGTAGAGAAAACTCAATATAAATATAAACAAACAGGAGATTTTTATATGAAAAGGAAATTACTATATCTTGTATCACTTTTGTCGCTTGTCTGCATACAGTCTGTAAAGGGACAGAAATTAGACGAAATACTATGGTCCAAGCATTCAAGCAATATTGATGATATTGTTACAAAACCAGAGGACATAGAGAGCGGTAATATCAAATACGTACTGCTTTTTAACAGATCTGCGGCTCGTGCCGAGGGAAATGGTGTGGGACGCAATAATGCGTTTCTGGCAAATGGCGGTGATTATAGTATGAAAGGGATTCTGTCTAACATAGGCAACAGATTCTATATCACGGAGCAAGTAGACGACAGACCTCCACATGAAACTAAGAAATATAATATACATTCCAACACCAAGAATCTGGCGGAAAAAGGATTGGGAAACTGTGTGTCTATAAACTTGGATGAAGAAAGCAGAGAAGACATAATAGGCGGTGGAGATTATATTTACAAAATAACAGGTAATAGGGAAAGTGTGTTTATGGATCGTGGAGACTCTTATAAACCGTGGGGACGAGCTGATGCCGGTGCTCCCAATTGGATATTTACCCCGCAAACTCACACTGCTGAAGATGAGAAAGGCACCCCCTATGAATATACTTCTTATACGATTTCGAATCATGACGTTACAGAAGATGGCGACGGAACTATAAAAGGAAACAAATGGGGCTATTCTGATACAGGCAGCAAAGATGTATTCCTTAATTATGATTTAGATGAAAAGAAAATAAAATTCAACACTAAGCAACCGGATGAATGGTGCATTATTTTGGAGACAGAATACAGTCAGTCTGTAAAAAAGTTGGTTGAGAACTCATATACGGAAGTCTCAGGTATCGTACGCGATGGAGGTTTCAACCGCTTCAATACGTTTGCAACGGAATGGGTTGCATTAGACAAAGATGGCAACCCTGTTGTAAAAGATGAAGATGACGATCAGGCTCAAAATCTTGGAAAAATCATCACCGGGCCTCAAAAGAATGTAGCCTACGTCAACTCTTTCGAATACAATAAAGAGAAGGAAGTCCAGACAGAAGCTACAGTCAGGAAAAACGTAAAAGAGCTTCTTGCATACAGAAGTCATACTATCGGCGCAGGAAGATTGGAACAGAAAATCTATCAAAGATATAACGTGTATGAAACATACAAGTTCTTGGGAGTAGACGGTGAATATACTATGACCGTTAATGACGGAATGCTGACGGTTATCCGCAACGGCAATGTCTATGTCAATGGCTCGCGTAAGACTTTCGGTAAGAATGGTCTTGTTGCAGATGATAATGACTGGCCTTCTTCGCCTACTGCTATTCCATACGTGTCTGATGGCAAGTATCAAATAACATTGACAGCAGGAAAAAATCTCAACGCAACAGAACTGAATATAAAGTTTTATTCATCTGAAAAGCGTGGAGATTTAACAGTAAATTTGACCGATAAAGCAAAAGAATATTTGGTGATATCGGAAGCAGAGGGTATGGCAGGTAATATCCAATACAAAAGCGGTAAATCTCTAACAGAAAATAAGGATTATACATTTACCCTTACTAAAAAGACAGGAGATACTTCTTATGAATTAGATTTCCAAGAGGCTGTTAACGCGGAGGCAAAAGATGATGAGGCAAAAGATGATCCTGATAATAATATCTTCAAGATAGGGGAATCGGCTTATTATAAGCAGAATTGTCTTTATATTCCTTCTAATATGAATTTTTATAAAAGTGTTGATCCTTTTTACTTTAAGAGACCGAATGAAACAGCCAGCGATGCTATGTATAAAGATTGGAATGAGACTAAAAGGCCATGGGATTTCTGGAGGAAATACGGTAAAGATTTCAGTGCAGGCATATATAGTCAAGGAAGCTATAAACAGACTATAACAAATCTGCCAAACGGCACATACCACGTAAGATGCACCGCTTTTAACAGCGGAACAAATCCTGAATTCGGTAAGATGAAAGTAAATGAAAAAGAAATACTATTGCCATTGCTGAAAGATAAGAAAGCAGACTTCGACAATAAAAAAAGTTTCATGAAAGAAGAAGCAAAGACTCATCTATGGCTTGAAGATGCTTATGACTATCAGAGACTTGATGTTATTGCCGCGGCACAATTGCTTGAAGAGAATAAAGATTTGTTCACTGTTGAGATTAGCGTAAAATTGGAGAATGAGAATGAGAATGAGAAAGGAAATAATACATTAGTAATAGAATTTGGCAATGAAAACACGAGTGAAACAGGTGCATTCAATTATCCTGTGTTCGCAGATAACTTCCAAGTATTCTATGACAATATAGAATATGTAACATATATATCAGCAAACAACGCTGTCGAAGCAAATATAGACAAATATGCGTATGAGCAGCCTGTGGAACTGTATGTGCGCCGTGCGTTCACGAAAGGCAAATGGAACTCAATCGTATTGCCATTTGACATAGATGAGGAAAATGTCACTACTGCATTTGGCAATGACGCGAGATTATCCAAACTGGAAGGCATCAATCCTGAACGTCCCACACAGATAAAGTTCAATTACACGAGTACTTTGAAAGCTGGCGAATGCGGACTTATATGGATTCCGGAATCTGCAGTAGCCGTATGCGAGACTTCTTCCGAAAGTAAAGATTTTAAAGTTTTGAAGGAAGCCATAACAAGCGATACTCCCAAAAACCAAATAGCAAATAAACTTATAAACAAAACGTTCTATGGCCCTCTTTATAACTTTGGAAATGTCACAAGACCCGATAATGACAGTAATGGTGATGGTTGTGTAGTATTCAGCAATACTGTGTCCAAAAATTATACAACAACACCCGGAACACTCGAATACGAAGGATATTACTGCAAGCCTAAGAATGGTCAGAATAATGAAATGTGGCCCAAACAGTCTTATATCGTGTATGACGGTGATATGTACCACCTAAGTAGCGACTGGGGCGTAAAATACGCAACGATGTGGTATCTCAAAGACCCTGACCCTCAAAATGCATCTATGAGCAGAACATTCGTTATTAACGGAATCGCAGACAATACAGTAACGGAGATAAGTGGTGTCGTTATTGATAACGGAAAGGCTGAGACTGGCAGAATATACAACCTTAACGGACAGTATATGGGTGACAACGCCTCAAAGGACAATCTCCCGAAAGGCTTGTATATAATGAATGGCAAGAAGTTTATCGTGAGATAAAAAGCATATAGCAGTTAATTAAAAATGTAGTTAATTTCATGCGGTATGGTGTATTTCATTGTGAAATGAGATTCCATACCGTTTTTTGTATTATGGCAGACCTGTGTTTATTACGTCATGACAAAATATAAAATATAGAAATGCGTTTATTAAATATTCTAACTAACTTATTTATCATTTATGAAACATTACAGACATTACAGCTACTCATTGCAGTCATGCACCATGACAGTCATGGCACTTATGGCTATGGCAACAACCGCCGGGGCACAACAGGCCGGCAAGGACGGATATTCAACGGCAGCGGATGCGGAACACCCGCAGCTCACGGACATTCCGACACTCTATGTGAAGACCGTTTCGGGACAGGACCCGCAAAGCAAGGAGACATACGTGCCGTGTGAATTGTGGCTCGTGGAGGACGGACAGACCACCCACTACAGCATCCCCGCACTGCCCGACGGCAGCAACGGCGGCATACGCGGACGAGGTAACTCAACATGGGGTGCCACGAAAAAGCCGTGGCGGCTGAAATTCAACGAGAAGGTGAAGCTTCTCGGTGATGACTATGCAAACGCCAAGAGCTGGACACTGCTCGCCAACACCTTCGACAAATCGTTGATACGTAATGCCCTGACTCATGAACTGGGAGTCTTCATGGGACTGGAGTGCTGTCCTGCGGCAAAATTCGTCGACCTTGTGATGAACGGAGACTACAGGGGGACATACCAGATATCCGATCAGGTGGAGGTGCGCAAGAAACGTGTAGACATCAGCGATGACGGTTGGCTGCTGGAATATGGCAATGCCAGTGACAAGGTGGACCAGCCGAGAATCGATTTTCAAAATCCCGGTGGTACATTCTATGGATGGATAGAGGTAAAGAACCCAGAGTTTGACAATGACGACATCAGCGCCAATCCAGAACTGAAGGCTACCATAGAAGCCTATATGAACGATGGCTTTGCAAAAAAGATGAATATAGGCAGTCTCGGCGACCGCACGAACTATGATTTCATCAATCCGCGCACGGGATACCGCTCGATGGTGGATGCAAAGTCGTTGGTCGACTGGTATATCGCCACGGAGATAACATGGAACTGGGACGGACTCTACAGTGTGTATATGTTTCGCGAACCGGACGGTCCGCTACATTTCGGTCCGCTATGGGACGAGGATCTCGCCTACGGAAACCACAAACAGCAACTTGCATCCGAATATCAGGACGGTGTGCTACTCGCATTTTCCAATCTGAGTTGGGAATACCGTCGTTTGCAGCCATTGGTGCAGCATTTCTTCGACGACCCGTGGTTCGTGAATGCTGTACATACACGCTATAACGAATTGTTGGACAATGGGTTGGAGGCTTATCTGACTGACAAGATAGATGAGATGGCACAGAGGATAGAGCTGTCGGCGAAAAAGAATTTCGAGAAATGGGATATATGGAAGGTTGACGGCGAACAGCAATATAACGAGGGATGGGTGAACGCCCACTACGGTTGGACGTGGAAGCAGTATATCGACGACCTTCGGAATTTCATCCCCACACGCCTGAACAAGATAAAGACCGAGTTTGACAAACAGATGGCAAATGTGCAATATGTGGGAGAAAACGCGGTGAACAAGCCTGTAACAGGACGCGACCAGTATGTTGTTATGGACAGAAAGGCTAAAGCTGGTGTCTGGACAACACTATGCCTGCCGTTTGACATATCCAAAGAACGCATAGAATATGTGTTCGGTAAGGGAAGCATCGTCCAGCGATTCTCCGGTGTTACAACATACAGCGACGGATGGACCGCGCTCAATTTCAGTCCTGTCGACGACATTAAGGCCGGTACACCTTATATTATAAAGCCCGCACTCGACGTGGATGTTCCGTTCTCATTGCCGTGGCGTGTTGTCAACAGTGATGCACCTAAGACCGTCACACACAACGGATGCTCCTTTACGGGTGTCTATGCGCCAATAGGTATGAGTGCCGACGGCTACAGGATGGTTATGGACGATACAGACGGGACTGTGAAACCTGTCACAGACGCAGACAACATGAAAGCTCTGCGTGCTTATTTCACCTTGCCGGCCGATGCGAAATTCGCCGGTTTGAACATTGAAGGCGAGACCAACGGCATAAGCGATATTGATTACGGTCAGAAAGTTTCAGTATCAGATGTATATAGCATCGATGGCAAACTAATAGGAAACGGCATACAGCCGCCCAGATGTCTGCGTTCGGGCGTATATATCCAAAATGGCAAGAAGGTGGCTGTGAAAACATTGGAATAGCAGAACACAAATATAATGGAGACAAAGAAGCTGTGTCGTAATTAATGTTTACGGCTCAGCTTTTTTTGCATCCTTTGTTTGTTCGGTTACGAATAAAGACTTATCTTTGCATAAGATAAGTTGCGCCTCTGCAATTAAGAACAAGCTCTATTGCGTTCGACTTGCACTATCTTTGCATAAGATAAGCTGCGCCTCAGCAATTTAGAACAAGCTCTATTGCGTTCGACTTGCACTATCTTTGCATAAGATAAGCTGCGCCTCAGCAATTTAGAGCAAGCTCTATTGCGTTCGGCTTGCATTATCTTTGCATAAGAATAAAAAACATATTGCTATGATATACCCTATTGGCATACAGGACTTCGAGAAACTGAGAACTGACGGTTATGTCTATGTAGACAAGACCGCGCAGATATACAAGCTCGCGACAACGGGAAGCTATTATTTCCTGAGCCGTCCCCGCAGATTCGGCAAGAGCCTGCTCATCTCTACGATGGAGGCCTACTTCCGCGGCAAGCGCGAGCTTTTCAAGGGGCTGGCCATTGAACAGTTGGAGAAGGACTGGAAGGAATATCCCATCCTGCACATCGACCTGAATACTGCGAAGTATGACTCCGCAGACGCGTTGCTGAATGTTCTTAATGACATCCTCTCGTATTGGGAGTCCCAATATGGCACGTCGTCGACTGAGGTCACTCCAGAGTTGCGCTTCAAGGGGATTGTACGCAGAGCCTGTGAGAAGACAGGGCAGCGCGTGGTGATACTCGTTGATGAATATGACAAGCCCATGTTGCAGGCAATAGGCGACGAGGCGTTGCAGGACGAATACCGCAACACGCTCAAGGCGTTCTACTCCGTGCTGAAAACGCAGGACAGATACATCAAGTTCGCCTTCCTAACAGGAGTGACGAAGTTCGGCAAGGTGAGCGTCTTCAGCGACCTGAACAACCTGAAGGACATCTCGATGGACAACCGCTATATTGATATTTGCGGTGTCACGGAGACAGAAATCCACGACAACTTTGATGAGGATGTCTCGGAACTGGGTCGGCTGAACGCTATGACAAAGGAGGAGTGCTACGCCAAGTTGAAGGAGAACTATGACGGCTACCACTTCGAGACCGGCACGCCGGGAATATACAACCCGTTCAGTCTGCTTAACACGCTCGACAGCATGAAGTTCGGCGACTACTGGTTTGAGACCGGCACGCCGTCGTTCCTTGTCTACCTGCTGAAGCAGGCCGACTACAACCTCAACAACCTGCAGGAGGAGATGGTGTCGGCAGACATCTTGAACAGCGTCGACTCGATGTCGAAGAACCCCATACCGGTAATCTATCAGAGCGGATACCTCACAATAAAGGGCTATGACGAGAGGTTCAGGATATACAAATTGGGATTCCCCAACAAGGAGGTGGAGAACGGTTTTGTCAAGTACCTGCTGCCGATGTACACCCCGATAGAGGAGAATAAGAGCGAGTTCTACATTGCCAACTTCGTCAGCGACATTGAGAGGGGCAACCCTGACGGCTTCATGGAGCGCCTACAGTCACTCTTCGCCGACTCCGACTATAAGATAACGGGCAAGATGGAGAAGTACTTCCAAAACTCCATGTACCTCATATTCAAGATGATGGGCTTCTTCACCGAGGTTGAGCGCACGACAAGCCGCGGTCGCATGGACATAGTGATGAAGACGAAAGACTACATCTACGTAATGGAGCTGAAGCTCGACGGTACGGCGGACGAGGCCCTGAAGCAGATAGAAGACAAGGGCTATGCCGAGCCATTCAAGGCCGATGGCAGGCAGATATATAAGATAGGTGTCAGCTTCTCGTCGGAGACAAGAGGAATAGAGGACTGGAAGATTGAATGAAAGGATAGCCTTATGTCTTAAAAATATATCAGAGAAGCCTTATTCCTCTATGCCGATAGAATCGGATAGCCCGATGAAATCGATAAAAAATGAAACATTCTATACCACGAGTGAGTTTTTAGCGTATTAAAAACCACACGGGTATAGAATGTTTTTTCATATCTTTGCCGGGCAAAAAAGGAAGACATTGGTTCGCCCGATAAATACAGGGGGGCAACCTATTTCGGCCGAACAGCATAGTACTATGGCGCAATACTCGAGTAATTTGGGCGCAATACTTGAGTAATTTGGCCGCAGTACTCGAGTAATTTGGGCGCAGTACTCAAGTAATTCCGGCCAGATTACTCAAGTATTTTGGCTTCAGTACCGGAGTAATTCAGCCTTAAATACTCTGAGTATGGTGTAAAGGTGTTGCAAAGGTGCGACATAATGTCTAATAAAAGACTTCCCCTATATTTATCGGGTGAGCCGACTTAATGATGCAAGTTTGTAACCGATATAAAAAAAGAAACTGCCGGACAATGAATCCGGCAGTTTCTTTTTTAGAAAAGTGTGGAGAAAAACAGTTAGCCACACAATATTAAATATGTATACTACTTCTTTTCCACGTATAACACACCATTGTTGCAACCTGCGGAGAGATCGATGGTGAGCACGTATGTCTCACCGTCCTTCAGCTCCACACCGTCTTTGAGGTATAGGTTACCGTCATCGTGGCCTTTGCCATCGCCCACTCCGATGTATGGGTTGTCGGTCGTCAACATATAGTCGTTACCTTCTGAACCCTTGAACTCAGTACCCCAGGCCGCCTGACCGAAGAACTTGATGTTGAAACCTGTACCTGCTTTCAACTGCTTGCCAACAGTGAATGTGACCTGATACTTCTTTTCCGCAATAGGAGCAAGGCATAAGGCATGGTCTGTATCAGTCCACCAGTTCTGTGCATCGTAATAGCTTGGCTTGCCATAGATTCCATCACCGATAATCCATATAGCACCCGTTCCGTCTGCCGACAGTGTCAACGGATTGCCACCGTCATCCAATGCGTGTACACGGAAGCCTTTCGGATTAGACTTGTCGTCGAATATGGCCTTTATCTGATATTTGCCACTCAGCGCAAGGAATGTGTAAGTGCCGTCGCTATTCCTGCTGAAGTAGTCGGGATCGTAATACCAGTCGGGCGCAAACACGGCATCGTCACCGCCAAACGAATACGTCTCACCCTGCACAAATGTGCCGATATAGATGTTCTCTTCTGGTGTGAAGAGAGGTATCGGCAGTTCTTCTTGTGGACCGAAAGCGTATGTCTGCGTGTTGAATGTTACATTTACGTTGTCAAGCTCTATGCTACAGAATTTGATGTTGTTCTCATAACCATAGTCTGGAGCATCACCGTTGAGTCCGAACGTCACCTTACCGTCGGCTGTCTTAAAATAACCGCTGAAGACATTCTTCTCTATACTCATTGGAGTTTTCAGCCTGTAGTTATAGTCTCCGTCCTCTACCATCTCGTGTGTCTCTCCATTCGCATCAACAAACACCAGGTTGTTGTAGTGCGGCCGTGTTACGTCAATGTCGAATGTCATGGTGCTTGACTTTGTCGACACATTCTGCAATGTCAGTTTTACCTGTGCCGTTCCATTCGGGACATACTGTAAATACGGTACATTCAGTTTTATGGTGTAGTCTCCCTCATTTGCTGTACGGACCGTCGTCTCATCGACAGTTTCGCCAGAATACTGCATTTCCGCCTTCAGGGTAGACAGTGCCACACTCTCGGCATCTTTGCAGTTTACCGTAAACTCAATGGTCTCACCCATTTGTGCAGAACTAACGGTAGCTGGTGTAATCACCGGATTGCCTTCCTGTGCGGGCGTGCTGTAGTCATTGTCCGTGCATGCCGTGAAGAGCGGCAGTGCCATGAGACTTGCTATAATAATCTTCTTCATAGTTGTTCTTTATTTCCAGTTACATGATACTACTCCCTGTGCGGGTACTTCTGCTTTGAAATAATTGTTGCCGTCGCTCACTGTGATGGTCTTGTTATCGTCTCCACTGTTCGTGATGACGATAGCCTTTGAGCCGTCAGGGTTGACGAATGCGGAATAGAGCAGGTTCTGTGTGACGCTCCTCTGTGTTGTTCCGATGCGTGTCGCTCCCGTGCGCACCACTGATGACATATGTGTTATTATATAATAATGTGAGTTCGCCTTGATTCTTGTATAATTATTGTAGATGTCCACCGCACCATAGCAGGTCTGGCATCCTCCGTCAAGGTTCGGTCCCATCTTCTCGTCGAGCATCAGATTCCATACGAGCACGGCCTTGCACTGCTGGTTCACTGTTCCGAGCGTGATGTTCTTCATATCTTCAATAAGACGCTCGGTCAGGTCACGGCCGTTGTTCCATTTTCCAATGGAGCTTTCCGAGAATATCAGTTCCTTATCCGGAGCCTTAGTGAAGATATCGGTCAGCTCGCTGTTGTTGCCTCCGTAGTCGTGGTAGGCGGCACCTACAACCAGCTCGGAACCGTCGTAGTTGTTGCCCAGAGCATCATATATCTTCACAGGATAGTCCTCCTGATCCTTAAGATTGTCGTAGTTGTAGTTGTGGTCGAACAGATATATTTTGGTTGTGATACCGTTCTGCTTGAATGCGGCAGCCAGTTCCTTTACGAACGGAGCCTCCTCCTGCCACGGCATATACAGCGATGCGCAGTTGGCCTTGTTCAACGGCTCGTTCTGCGGGCTCACGGCGTAGATGTCGATGCCCTGCTTTTTCATCTCCTGAACGAATTTCACGAAATACTTCGCATATTCTCCGTAGTAGTCGGGATTGAGATGACCGTCTGTCCAAGAATCGTATGCCTCCTTCTTCTCAATGTCATTCACCTTCATCCATTTCGGACAAGTCCACGGAGCGGCGATAATCTTCACGTCAGGATTAATGGCAAGGATTTCTTTCAATATAGGAATGACATAGTCTGTCTCGTCCTTATACATACGGAAGTTCTCAAGTCCCTCTTCGTCGCACAGAGTGTACTCCTTGCTTGAGAAGTCGTTGCATCCGATGGAGATACGTGCGTAGCTCACTCCATAACCCTCACCGACAGAGTAAGTCTTCTTCAGGAACTCTGCACGGGCTGCAGGCTCCATCTTCAGGAGATTATAGCACGTGCTGTATGTTATTGCGAAGCCGAAACCGTCCATACTCTGATATGTCTTTGACGGATCTATCTGTATTGTGGTCGGCGCCATATCTACTCCCGACATAATCTCGGATTTTGTCATGTTCAGAGCCTGATAACCGTCTGATGTGGTTGTGTAGATTGTCGCAACGTTGCCTGTAGGAGTCTTGTCACCGTCTGTAATGACAGTTCCGTCGTCTATGGAGTCCATACTGCTGCATCCCGCCAACGAAAGCAGCAAACTTCCGGCGATTGATAATATCATCATATTTTTTTTCATTTTTGTTTGTCGTTTAATAGTTGTTTTCTTTTAATATCCAGGATTCTGTTCGAGGTTGACGTTCTCGTCGAGAGCGGTCTGCGGTATCGGTAGCAGATAGCTGTTCTCATCGAATGTACGTTTCTGTGCGAGTCGGCCGTTGTCTTTGGAGTATACATTGTTCATATACTTTTCGACATTGCCTGTGCGTACAAGGTCAAACCACCGTTCGCCCTCGAGTGCCAGCTCTAAACGGCGTTCCTTCAGCACTGTTTCCTTCATGTCTCCGCTACCGTTTACTGGTGCCAGTTTTGCTCTGTCGCGCACGATGTTCACCAGCTCGGCGGCTTTTGAGCCGTTGCCCTGCTCGGCGTAAGCCTCTGCCTCAAGAAGGATGATGTCCGGCAAACGGAGCATATATCTGTTTGTACGGTTAGAGCGGCACTTGTTCATGAAAGCATAGTGGCTTTCGGGATAATAGTTGCTCCAGTCGCAACTGAGCCACGCTACAGTCTGTTCGTAGCGCACAACGTCGCCCTCAGCGTTGAAAGCGTTTATAAGGTCGCGCGACGGAGTAATCCATTTTGCCCATGTGAACCAGAAACCCGGGTCGTTTTCCGGGCTGGTATACATCCACACCTCCCAGTTGTCGATGTTTGTCACCTCGAGAATGCTCTCCGATGTATTGTGCTTCACGCAGTCCTTCTTCTCCGCATCGTATGCCCACAGGGTTGCGAAGTCTGGCTCCAGTTGCATTCCCGTTGCACCGCGCACCTTCTCCGCGTATGCGATGACCTTGTCATATTCATGCAGTTCGGCATATACCTTTGTCAGCATGGCCTGTGCCACGACCTTTGACATGACCGTGCGGTCTTCCGGCTTATGGTCGGGAGCATATCTCTCGCCTTCCTCAAGGTCGCTCACGATCTGCGCATAGCATTCCTCACGTGTTGACTTTGGCGGGAAATATGTAGGATATACCTCATCAATGTTGTCGTACGTGATGGTCTCCGCCAGTGTCGTGATAAGCGGGAACGAACCCCACAGGCGTGCCATCTCGAACATTACCATGGCACGGAATATCTTGCCTTCGGCTTTCCACTGTTTGTTCTCCGCGTCGCTTATAAGTCCATGCTTCAACAGCGAATCACAACTGACGATCAAGACATTAGACTTCGCTATGTCCTCAAGGTAACGGTTCCAGTCTCGTGAGAGTACACTGTTGCTCGGGTCAATGGAGTTTGTCTCGAAAGGCACGACCTCCGCGCCCGTAGTACCTGCGTATGCGTTGTCTGAATGAGTGTCGGCGATGAGCTTTTTGTCGAGCGACCAGTGTTCCTGACGGTCACGCAGCAGGTTATAGAGGTTTGTACGCTGGTCGAGTGCAGCCTGTCTGTTTTTCAGCGTAGGCGAGTTGCCCACCTGCGAACTTGTGCCCTCGGTTATCTCCGTTGCGTCTGATATCGGGTCAATGTCAAGGGAACAAGCTGTGAAACTCATGGTTATTGTTCCCAATAAGATTGCTTGATATATCTTTTTCATTTTCATTGTCGTGCTTGATTTAGAATTCTACTTTAACTCCGAGTGAGAAACTGCGTGTCAGCGGATATGTACCCCAGTCGAGTCCCTGCACGGTACCGCTGTTGCCGTTTTGGTTTACCTCCGGGTCATAGCCCTTATACTTTGTCAGTGTTATAAGGTTGGTGAAAGAGCAGTACGGCTGTAGACGTGTGAGTCCTATCTTGCCTATTATCCCGCGTGGTACATCGTATGAGAGAGAGATGTCTTTCAGACGTACGTAAGAGCCGTCCTCAAGGAAATATGTCGAGTTGTGCATCTCGAAACCGGCCTTTGGCACTGATGTAATCTGTCCTGGCACGCGCCAACGCTCCAACACGCGTGTTGTCTGGTTGTTTCCGTTATACATTCCCTCTGTCTCCATGCGGCTTACATTATATATGTCGTTGCCGTAGGAACCTTGTATCAGTATACTGAGGTTGAAGCCTTTGTAGGACAAGGTGTTTGTAAGACCGAAGGTGAAATCCGGATTCGGATCGCCGATATATGTACGGTCGGACGACGACACGACACCATCTTCATTGACATCACGGTACATCAGTTCGCCAGTTTCCGGGTCAACGCCGTCAGATATATATCCGTAAAAACTTCCCAACGGACGTCCCGGAGTGTTGCGTACTACATACTCATCCGCGAAGTCGGTTGTCTTTGCCGCATAATACACCTGTGTAAGTCTCAGGCTCTTAAGTTCGTTCTTGTTGAAAGAGATGTTGAAGTCTGTATTCCATTTGAAGTCCTTAGAAATGATATTCTTTGAACTTACAGTAAATTCCCATCCCTTGTTCACCATCGTACCACCGTTATATATAAATGTGCGTGCAGCCGCGGAACCTGCCGGAAGTGTTGCCGTCATGAGCATATCCGTGGTTTTCTTGTAATAATAGTCAGCATACAATGTCAGTCGGTTGCGGAACATCGTGATGTCGAGACCTATATCAGTCTGCGTTGTTGTCTCCCATGTAAGGTCTGGGTTGCTGAGCGTAGACTGCGAACGCGTAGGTGTTGCGTGCTCGTTTTTGCCTTCGCCATACCATTGCTGTCGGTTTATATTATAGGCGGCGAGATAGTCATGGTTGCCCAGTCCGGCCTGGTTACCTGTCTGTCCCCATCCACCGCGCAGTTTAAAGTCGTTAATCCACTTCACGTTCTTCATGAATTTCTCTTCCGATATGCGCCATGCCGCAGACATTGACGGGAAGTAGCCCCATTTGTGACCGGGCGCGAGTTTCGAAGAACCGTCGGCACGGATATTTCCCGTTACGAGATACTTGTCTGCGAAGTTATATGCCACGCGTCCGAAGTATGACTGTATGGCCCATTCGCCTGCCCAACTGCCGCTGCCGTTCCACGAAACGCGGTTTGCAGCGTTCAGCGTATGAATGTCGCCGTTGGCAAAATCGCTTCCGCTCATCCAGTTATTCGAACTCTTGTCTGTCGTGCTCGACGAACCTGCCATTACGTCAATGCCGTGCTGTCCGAACTTTTTCTTGTAGTTCAGTACGTTGTCGAATGTCATGGTTGTGCGTATCGAGCGGTTGTCATTGGCTGTTCCGCGGTCGTCGCGTCCGATGCTTGTCTCATACGGGTCGACGAATGCAGTGTAAAGGCCTTGTGTACGCTCCATAGAGAGTGATGATGTAAACGTAAGGTCCTTTGTGAATCTGACGGTAGCCTTACCCGTAGCGATCAGCTTGTTGTAGTTGCTTTCCGTGTTCTTGCTGCGCGCAAGGTTCTCAAGCGGTGAAGTGATGTTCGCGCCGTAGAAGTTTTTGTAGAACCGATCGGGATTCTCCGGATCCATGACAGGAGCGTAGGTCGGAGTGTTGATAATAGAGGTTACTACACCGCCACGGTTTGAACCCGCACCTGAGATGATGGCTCCGCGGTAAGTATAGTCAGAGTAGGTCACGCTGGCGTTGAGCGTAAGCCATGACTTGAGGTCGTTCTCGATGGCAGCGCGGAAGTTGTAGCGCTCGAAGTCGGTCTGCTTGATGACACCGTTCTCGCTTGTGTAACCGCCCGACAGATAATAACGCAGCTTGTCCGTACCGTTGGTGATGGAGAGTTGGTAGTTCTGCACGTTTCCTGTACGGAAAGTCTCCTTCTTCCAGTCGGTCTGGTCGGTGAGACCGTCGGGCAGCTTCACGAGGCCAATCTCGTCCATCAGTTCCTTGTATTGGGCTGCGTTCAGCACCTTCTGGTCGTCGCGCACCTCGGAGAACGAGTAGTGTGCGTTCAGCGAGATCTTTGCCACGCCCTTCTTGCCTTGCTTGGTTGTGATGATGATGACACCGTTTGCTGCACGCGAACCGTAGATAGCTGCCGATGAAGCGTCCTTCAGCACCTGTATGTCGGCGATGTCATCGGCGGCGAGGAAGTCAATGTCCTCAAACGGAACACCGTCGACCACGTAGAGCGGATTATTGCTCTTGTTCATAGAAGTGGTACCGCGCACGCGTATGGTTGGCGACGAACCAGGCTGGCCGTTGGCCTGTGAGATTTGCAATCCGGCGGCCTTGCCCTGCATACCTTGTGCGGCAGATACGATGGGGCGCGTGTCGAGGTCTTCCGTCGACACCGAGGATACGGCGGTGGTGACGTCCTTACGGCGCACAGAGCCATAGCCGATTACGACCACTTCGTTCAGGCTGCTCGCCTCTTCCTTGAGCACAATCCTCATGCCGTCCTTTGCTTTCAGTTCCTGAGTGATGAATCCCACGTATGAGATGCGCAGCGTCTTGCCTGCTTCCGCATTCACGGTGAAATGGCCGTCAATGTCTGTCACCGCGCCGTTCTGTGTGCCTTTCTCCATAATCGTGGCACCAATGACAGGCTCATTGCTTTCGTCCACAATCGTTCCGGAGATTTTCCCTTTTTGGGCAAATGCCGCTCCAGAGAAGAGAAATGCGAATAACACGAGCAGGATATGCCGTGTCATTTTCCAATGTCTTGAATGTTTTCTCATAAAAAGTTAGTTAGTTATCAAACGTTAATAAAATTTATTGGCACAAAATTAGTACTTTTTCAAATGACAGAACAGGCTGCAAAGGGGTGCATATAGACTTTTCTTACTCATAAGAATACACATTGTCTTGATAATCAGGTTGTTAAGGAGTAGCTAAGGCACGATGGCGTATAGACTGTTGTATGATTCATACAGTATGAAGTAAAGCGTGAAAAAACGGGAAACAAGCATTTTGGTTACATTGAGAGAACATTTTTTTCATGAAATGTTTTCCGGTTTATCATTATTTTCTTATTTTTGCAAAAACCTAAAATATTAACTTATATCATGAATAGAATCAGAATCCTGTTTTTTCTCATTGCTTTATATTCATATCTGGGAGCGCAAGCCGACACAGCCGCCCTTAAAGAACTATATAAGCAAATAGACACGGCAATAGAGCAGCATGACGTTTATATGGAGAAGAAAAACACGAGGATTGCTAAATACAAGAAAAACATTGAACTGGCAAAAAACTGGCTCGGGCGTTACAGGGAGACATGGAACCTGTACAAGGAATACACCTCGTTCAACAACGACTCTGCCATAGCCATGCTCAATTCGTGCATAAGCCTTGCGGGGGGGGCAGGCAACAAAGAACTTCTGGCCGACAGCTACATAGCACTCGTCAGCCAATACGCGATTTCAGGAGCATACTCCGAAGGTGAAGTCTATCTGAAACGCATAGACGACACGCAACTGACTGGCAACCGCAAAATAACATATCTGCTTGCCGCCGAACACTTGTACGGAGAGATGGGATATTACACACAGGACAAAGCATTGCGCAAGATATATTATGACAAGTCCATAAGCTACCGAGACTCCTGTTACCTCATAATGGATCACACATCAGTCGAATACATGAAGGAGCGTGTGCAGCAACTCATCAACGACAATAAGCTGGACGAAGCCAAAAAGATATGCGACTCATGGATGAGCAGAGTAGACGAAGACACGCACGACTATGCCATAATGGCGTTCTTCCGCTCCGAGATATACAAGAAACTGGGCGACAAGGAACAGAGGAAGCACTGGCTCGCGGTCTCCGCGCTATGCGACATCCACAATGCCATAATGGATCAGGCTTCATTATGGAGTCTCGCCGAGATACTGGGGCAGGAAGGAGACCTCGGACGGAGCAACCGGTATGTGGAGTTCTCATGGAAATGCACACAGAAGTTCAACGCACACCTGCGCAGTTGGACGGTGTCTCCGGTGCTGTCTATGATAAGCAGCTCTTACCAGAAGCAGTTGAATGCGGTGAATTCACGTCTTATCTGGCTTACGGTATTCATCAGCCTGTTGGTCATAGGCCTCTTTGCCGCACTGATATACGTATCGAAGAAACGCAGACAGTTGGCCGTGGTGAGAAACGAACTGAAGACGGCCAACGCGGATTTGTCACAGACCAACAGCCGCTTAAACGACCTGAACGCGCAACTGTCGGTTGTCAACTCGCGCCTGATTGAGTCAAATTACGTCAAGGATGAATATATAGGCGAATTCTTCAGCACCTGTTCTGCATATATAGACAAGCTGGACAAATACCGTATCAAGATTAACCGCAAGCTAAAGCTGAACCAAACCGCGGATTTGATGAAGCTGACAGGCACGGGGCAACTCAAGGAAGACGAGCACAAACTGCTGCTTGCCAATTTCGACAAGATTTTCCTGCGGCTGTTCCCTACATTTGTCGAGGATTTCAACAAGTTGTTGAGGGAGGACGCACGTATCATGCCCACGCAGGAAAACACGCTCACCAAAGACCTGCGCATATTCGCGCTTATCCGCCTCGGCATAGAGGAAAGCTCGCGGATAGCAGAATTCCTCAACTATTCGCCAAATTCCATATACAACTACCGGGCGAGAATCAAGAGCAAAGCCATCTGCGGCCGTGACGAGTTTGAGCGGAAAGTGAGGATGATAGGTGCTCCGAACGGAATGCCGCAAAGTGATGTTTCGGCTAAAAAAAATACTTGTGAAAATGACATGGAGTCATAAAAAAGAGAGCATACCCGATGATGAAGGTATGCTCTCTTTTTATGTGTATATTCAGTTTGGGCCGTTTAGAAATGGGGAATTAAAAGTTTTTAAGGTTTATTTGCTGTTTGGAAAAATCTTTACAAGGTTATTCCGTATTTTCGCGAATTTTCAATCGAAAGTTTTCTTGCTCGCAAAAACGGCCTGATTTTGTATTTTGGGTAAAATCGTTATAAGGGGCTGATGCTCAAGTGGTTATGCGGTTTTGTGGCGTTTTTTGCTTTTCGGGAGAGTGTTTTTGGCCTCTTAATTTTCTAAAAGTGGCTCCGTTGGAGTGCAAAAGTGCCACTTTTAGGCTCCAAAAGTGCCTCCGTTAGCGTTCAAGAGTGGCTCCGTTGCGCTCTGAAAGTGGCTCCGTCAGAATGCAAAAGTGGCACTTTTGCGGCGTTAACATTTCGGAATGGTGTTTTTCGGGTGGTAAAAATCGGGCGAAAAACGGTCTCTCGCAGCTGTAAAACTGCACACATTGCATGGTAAATGTGCAATTTTTGCGCTTAAAAGTCGCCTTTTCGCGCTCTCTGGAATTCTGTTTTTGGCTCAAAAACGCATTTTTCTGCGATTTTGAGGGGCTATTTTCTGCGTTAACAATGTTAATTCTTGGTAGTTTTTATTTACAAAACGAGGTTTTTGACTTTTGCGAAATGATAAATTATGTGATTTGAATTGTATCGGTTTTGTGTTTTAGTCCCCGCCTTTAATCATTTTCTTTATTCCCGTAGTGCCAAATCTCGTAGTTTTTGCGTACATTTGCAACATGGCAGAAGACTTTGACATAAGGCGGGAAAAGGCATCGGGCGCGGAGAAAGACTTTGAGAACGCGCTGCGGCCATTGCAATTCAGCGATTTCAGCGGTCAGAAGAAGGTGGTGGAAAACCTTGAAGTGTTCGTTGAGGCCGCCAAATATCGCGGCGAACCGCTCGACCATACGCTGCTGCACGGTCCGCCTGGACTGGGCAAGACAACGCTGAGCAATATCATCGCGGCCGAGCTGGGCGTGGGATTCAAACTGACAAGCGGTCCGGTGCTGGACAAACCGGGCGACTTAGCGGGCATCCTGACCTCGCTGGAGCCGAATGATGTGCTTTTCATCGACGAAATCCATCGTCTGTCGCCCGTCGTGGAGGAGTATCTGTACTCGGCGATGGAAGATTACAGGATCGACATAATGATAGACAAGGGGCCGTCGGCGCGGTCGATACAGATTGACCTGAACCCGTTCACGCTGGTGGGGGCTACGACCCGGAGCGGACTGCTCACGGCTCCGTTGCGCGCGCGTTTCGGCATAAACCTGCACTTGGAATATTATGACCCGGAGACGCTGACAACGATCATAAAGCGTAGTGCGAGCATACTGAACGTGCCGATAGACGACGATGCGGCGGTGGAGATTGCACGGCGGTCGCGAGGTACGCCCCGTATAGCGAATGCGCTGCTGCGCCGTGTGCGCGATTTCGCTCAGGTGAAGGGCAGCGGCCGCATCAACATCGCCATCGCGCAACTTTCATTGCAGGCCTTGAACATAGACCGTTACGGCCTCGATGAAATCGACAATAAGATATTGCTGACGATTATCGATAAGTTTCGTGGCGGTCCGGTGGGCGTGTCGACAATCGCAACGGCCATCGGTGAGGACACGGGTACGGTGGAGGAGGTCTACGAGCCGTTCCTCATCATGGAGGGATTCATCAAGCGCACGCCTCGCGGCCGTATGGCGACTAAACTCGCCTACGAGCATTTGGGGCGCAATCTGTATGAGGGGAATGTGATGCAGGCGGATATGTTTGGATAGAGGGAAACCTTTAGAGGAGATAAAAGGAGATAGGAGAAGATATGGGGAGATAAGAGACAAATGTCTGACCTCCCGAGAATTACAAATCCGCTTCAACTGCGGGAAGCCTTTAGAGGAGATAAAAGAAGGTAGGAGAAGATATGGGTAGATAAGGGACAAATGTCTGAACTCCCGAACTCCCGTCTCCTGACTACTAAAAAGATAAATATATGCGAACCGGAATATTTGTAGGCAGTTTCGACCCGTTTACTATCGGACACGACTCGGTGGTGAGGCGCGCATTGCCATTGTTCGACCGTCTGGTGATTGGCGTGGTGGGCGATAATGTAAATAAGACGTATATGCGGCCGGCGGAAGAGCGCATGGCTGCAATAAAGGCACTGTATGCCGATGAAAAGGCTATTGAGGTGAAACCGTATTACGGTCTGACAGTGGACTTCGCGCAGGCAGAAAATGCCCATTTCATCGTGAAAGGTGTGCGGTCGGTAAAGGACTTTGAGTATGAGCGCACACAGGCTGACATCAATCGGCGGCTGACGGGCGTGGAGACGATTCTCCTGTATGCGGAACCGCAGTTGGAGAGTGTCAGTTCATCGCTTGTGAGGGAGTTGCAGCACTTTGGGAAGGACGTGAGTGGGTTTATTCCGAAATCTGGGTGAAGAATGAAGAGTGAAGAGGGAAGAGTGAAGAATGAAGAGTGAGGAATGAAGAATGAAGAGGGAAGAATCCAAATGCAAATAAGTGAGGAGGGAGAAAGGAAAGAGTATATGATTCTTTCCTCTTCCCTCTTCGTTCTTCACTTAATATATATAATATGATAACATACAACTGTGACGGCGTAAAGATGCCGAAAATAAGGAAACGCGATACCACGGCTTGGATAAAGGCTGTGGCGGCGACCTACGGAAGGAAGGTAGGTGAGATTGGATATATGTTTGTTGACGATGAGAAGATACTCGAAGTGAACAACGAATATCTCGGCCACGACTATTATACGGACATCATAACCTTCGATTATGACGAGGGCGATGTGATAAACGGCGACTTGGTGATTTCACTCGATACGGTGAAATCGAATGCGGAAATGCTCGGCAAATCATACGAGGAGGAACTGTATAGGGTGATAATACATGGTATCCTGCACCTTTGCGGTATCAACGATAAAGGACCGGGCGAACGGGAGATAATGGAAGCGGCTGAGAATAAAGCCCTGGCAATCCGTCCAATGGGCACAACACCCAAGAAATAAAAAAAAGAGAAATGCCGAACTATTGCATTTCTCTTTTTCTTATTAGTCTTATTAGTCTAATTAGACTTATTAGACTAATAAGACTAATAAGACCAAATGTAATAACCCACAGTAGGCAAAATATTCTATTGGGCCTTATCCCGGTTGGTTCTTCCCCCCTGGGGGGATTCGAGGGAGGCTCTATTTCATCACCTCAACGGCCTTTTGCACGATGTCGTTCTGCTCGTTCCATATCTGATAGAACTCGTTCATATCCCAAAGGTCGCGTGCTATGAGTGCCTTTAGTTGCGCCGTGAGATAAGCTACGGTCTTGTTTCTTTCCGTTTCGTCCTTAGGCTTCACGTCTTTCTTCTCGCCTTCGGCTATGATGGCATCGATGAGCGACTGCGGAACAGTGAATCCGGCATTGAAAGAATCAAAATCCTTGTACTTCTTTTTCAGTTCCTTGCGATGGCTGTCGATGTATTTCAGGTTCTGGTCGATGATGATGTTCTTCGCCGAAAGCATACGATGGAATCGTGTGTATTTGGTTGTGTCGAGCGGAACGAACACGTCGGGCATAATGCCCCCGCCTCCATACACCGTGCGATGGTCGCGAAGGGTGTAGAACTTCAGCGAGTCGGCAAAGTGGATGCTGTCCGGGTTGGTCAGTTCGCCATGCTTCAGACGCTTGTCAAGGTCCATGCTGTAATCCTCCGCCTCACCTTTCTTATACGGCTTCTGTATGCAACGGCCGGCCGGAGTGTAGTAGTGGGCCACCGTCAGACGAATCATCGAGCCGTCGGGTAGGGGTAACGGGCGTTGCACAAGGCCTTTCCCGAATGAGCGGCGGCCGATAACTGTGCCGCGGTCGTGGTCCTGTATCGCTCCGGTTACAATCTCCGCAGCCGATGCCGAAAACTCGTTTATGAGTACGGCAACCTTAATGTCGCGCAGGTTTCCATCGCCGTGGGCGCGGTATTCGCGTCGTCCGGCAGCCCGTCCTTCGGTATATACAATCATGTCGCCTTTGGAAAGCAGCTCATTCGCTATCTGAACGGCCGCTTCAAGATAGCCTCCGCCATTGTCTTGAAGGTCGAAGATGAGTTTTTTCATGCCTGCCGCTTTCAGCCTTTTCACCGCTTCCATCACCTCGCCGTGCGACTTTGCGCCGAAGCTCTCCAGGCGGATATAGCCCGTTTCTGGCGCAATCATGTAGGCGGCGTTGACGGTATGCACCGGAATCTTGTCGCGTTTGACGTAGAAGGTGATGATGTCCTTCACGCCGCGGCGCACGATTCCGAGCTTCACTTTCGTGCCTTTCTTGCCACGCAGACGCTTCACGATGTCCATGCGGTCCATCTTAACGCCTGCGATGGCGGTATCGTTTACAAGCACGATGCGGTCGCCGGCCACGATGCCGACCTTCTCCGACGGGCCGTTTACCACCGGCTGGATGACCATCAGCGTGTCGTCTATCATGTTAAACTGCACGCCTATGCCTTCAAAGTCGCCTTCTAACGGCTCTGTGAGGGCTTTTGTCTCCTTCGCGTTGCTGTAAGTGGAGTGCGGGTCGAGCTTTTCGAGCATTCCGCGGATGGCATCTTCCACCAGTTTCGACTCGTCTACGGAGTCCACATAATAGTTGTTGATAGCCACTTCGGCCATTTGCAACTTGCGTAGCGGACTGTTCGGGCCTATGTTCAGACGCATCTGAGCCACAGACATTATTGAAAATAGCAGCAGGGCTGCGGTGAATAGTCTTTTCATATCTTTATTATTCTTCTTCCGGCAGGTCTTCTTCAATCACCAGATTATCTATGATGAAGGTCTGACGCTCGGGCGTATTCTTTCCCATATAGTAGGCGAGGAGCTTTTGCACTTGGTCGGTCTTGTGCAATGTTACCTGTTCCAAGCGCATCTCTTTACCGATGAAATGGGCAAATTCTTCGGGTGAAATCTCACCGAGACCTTTGAATCGCGTTATCTCCGGGTCAGAGCCGAGGTCTTTAATGGCCTTCTGACGTTCCTCATCGCTATAGCAATAACGTGTAATGAAGTCGCTTTTCTTGTCCTTCGCCGTCAGTTTCGCATCGGCATCGGCTATCACTTTCTTGTTCTTTATCTTGCTTCGGCGGTTACGTACACGGAACAACGGAGTCTGAAGCACATACACGTGGCCCTTTTTTATCAAGTCCGGGAAGAACTGGAGGAAGAAAGTGATAATCAACAAGCGTATGTGCATACCGTCGACATCGGCATCCGTAGCCACAATCACCTTGTTGTAGCGCAGCGTGTCCAGCCCGTCCTCGATGTCGAGAGCCGCTTGCAGGAGGTTGAACTCCTCGTTCTCGTACACCACTTTCTTTGTCAATCCGTAAGAGTTGAGCGGCTTTCCGCGCAGCGAGAACACCGCCTGAGTGTTCACGTCGCGGCTCTTGGTGATGCTGCCGCTGGCCGAATCGCCCTCGGTGATGAAGATAGAGCTTTCTTCCTTGCGGTCGTTTTTCACGTCGCAGTAGTGTATGCGGCAGTCGCGCAACTTACGATTGTGCAGGTTTGCCTTCTTCGCACGCTCCCTTGCCAGCTTCGTAACGCCCGCCATAGCCTTGCGTTCGCGCTCGCTTTCCTTGATTTTGTTCTCCAAAACCTCAGTTATGTCGGTGTGGATATGCAGATAGTTGTCTACCTGTTGCTTCACGAAGTCGCCCACATACTTGTTTATCGTCTCGCCCTCTGGCGCCATTAGCGTGCTGCCCAGCTTAATCTTAGTCTGACTTTCAAACACCGGCTCCTCCACGTTGAGTGCTATTGCAGCCACCAGTCCGTTGCGGATGTCGTTGTTTTCGTACTTCCCGAAAAACTCTTTTATGGCCCGTGCGATGTGTTCCTTGAAGGCCGACTGATGCGTTCCGCCCTGAGTCGTGTGCTGGCCGTTCACGAACGAGTGATACTCCTCGCCATATTGGTTGGTATGAGTGAAGGCAATCTCGATGTCTTCGCCCTTCATGTGTACTATCGGATAGAGGCTGTCCACGGTCATGGCGTCTGTAAGTAAGTCCTTGAGACCGTTCCTGCTGAGAATCCTCCGGCCGTTATACATTATCGTAAGGCCCGAGTTCAGATAAGTATAGTTGCGCAGCATAGTCTCTACGAAGTCGTTGTGGAAGCTGTAATTCTTGAACAACGTGTCGTCGGGCTTGAAGAAAATGAATGTTCCCGTCTCGTCCTCGGTGTCTGTCGTCTCGTCGCTTTGCAGTACGCCACGCTCGAAAGCCAACGCACGCACCTTGCCGTCGCGATATGATTTCACCTCAAACCGCGAGCTGAGAGCGTTCACCGCCTTCACACCCACGCCGTTCAGACCGACGCTTTTCTTGAATGCCTTCGAGTCGTATTTGCCACCGGTGTTGAGCATCGACACAGCCTCGACCAGCTTGCCCTGTGGAATGCCGCGTCCGTAGTCGCGCACGCTTACGCTCAGATTCTCATGAATGTCAATCTCGATGCGCTTTCCAGCCTTCATCTTAAACTCGTCGATAGAGTTGTCAATGACCTCCTTGAGCAGCACATAGATACCGTCTTCGGGCAGATTTCCGTCTCCTAAGCGACCGATATACATACCGGGGCGGGTGCGCACGTGCTCCATATCCGAGAGATGTCGGATATTATCGTCGGTATATTCCACGGTATCGGTCTGCTCCGCCGATACGTTTTCTGCCACATCAGCCCCTGTCAGAGGCCCGGCGGTCTTGTCCTTATGTGTCATTTCCGGTTTCATTTATATTTCTTTTATGTGCCGTGGCGGTCGGTTTTCCTTGTCCGCCGGCTTTCTAAAGTTCTTTCTTATAGCATCTGCGACGCTTGTGGTGCTCCGTTTCCAGATAGTCCCATTGGCTCTGCACGCCCTCGTTGGTCTCCATCTCCACCTGACTCTCGCCCCACTTGAAGCCATACTCGTAATAGCGCGGTATGAGATCGGCGAACATCATGGCGTTCACGCCTTTGGCGCGATACTCCGGAAGCACTCCGAGGAGCAGCAAATCCACGATGTCGGTCTTGTGGAACTTCACCGCACGAAGCACGTGCCACCATCCGAACGGCAGCAGACGGCCGCGCCGGCACTTCTGCAACGCGTGCGAAAGCGATGGTATAGTGATACCGATTCCCACCAGTTTGTTGCCGCAACTGTGGTCCTCCACGAGCGTAATCAAGTTGAGGTCGACAAATGAGAAATACATATTTATATATTGCTCAATCTGTCGGTCGGTTAGCTCCGAGTAGCCGTACAGGTCCTTGAACGTCATGTTTATCAGGTCGAAAATCTTCTTTCCGTAACCGTTCTTGTAAATGTCGCGCTTCGTAATCTTCTTCACGTGCAGGTCGTAGCGTTTCTCTATCATCGCTGCAATCTTCGCATACTTGTCCGGAACCTTCTCCGGCACGAAGAGTTTGTACTCCACGTAGTCGTTATCCTTCACGTAGCCGTCCATCCCTTCCATGTGTTCGGGATAGTAAGGATAATTATATATCGTCGGCATGGTGCCGAGTTGGTCGAATCCGAAGGTCAGCATACCCTCAGGATCCATATCCGTGAAGCCCAGCGGACCCACTATTTCCGTCATTCCGTGGGCGCGTCCATAGTCCTCTACGGCACCGAGCAGTGCCGCCGACACCTCGCGGTCGTCGATGAAGTCAATCCATCCGAAGCGCACGGCCTTGCGACCCCATCTCTCGTTAGCCTTATTGTTGATGATGGCAGCGACGCGTCCGGCCGGTTTACCGTCCTTATATGCGATATAATATTCAGCCTCGCAGAACTCGAAAGCGGCGTTCTTGTCCGGGCTGAGAGTATTTAGTTCGTCCTGAAATAAATTTGGTACATCGTATTCACTGCCTTTATAAAGGTCATAATGGAAGTCTATGAAGGTCTTCAGGGCTTTCTTTCCCTTCACCTTTCTAATTTCTACTGATGACATTATAATATTGATTAATCGTGACAAAGGTACAAATATTTATTCAAAAGCCCAAAATGGTGAATAAAAATGCGTTTTAAGCGCCTGTTTATCCCCGATTTTTTATTTTAATACCTTAAAGTCATAAGGATTCTCTGTGAAAAGGGAGGGCGAAAATCTCCCTTTTGTAATTCTGATTGCCACATCTGATTTGTCTATTCCTATCCATTTCCTTGAACAGTTATCAGCCGCAAACAATGTTGAACCCGAACCGCAAAAGCAATCCATAACGATGGAATCAGGGGTAGATGATGCCTCGATGATGAATCTTAGCATATCAGCATTCTTTTCTGTCGGATAAATGGGGTTAGTCGGATCTTTAAATTCCCAGACATCCTGCGCTTTTTTACTCAGATGCTCGTCCGCATAGTTGATTTTTCTTGGATTCCCGTTTTTAGACCATTCTATCAATCCCATAGAATCCAATCTTTCGAGTTCGTCCACGCTACATCTCCAATGCCGTCCTTTGGGAGGGTAAATTCCCTTAAACGGTTTATTGGTTTCTCCATTATTAGTCTCGCCCGGTGCGTGTATCGGTACGGTAGTATATCTGCGTCCTTTACGGTCTATTTTTTGATATAATCGCGCAATATCCTCTTCGGAAGCCTCAAACGAAGGATGATTCCATATCGGAGTTTTCGTCTTGGAATAGAACAATATCATATCTTTAATATTGCCATAACCAACGCGGGCGAAATTTTTGGGATTGCATTTGATGCGTGTAATGTCATTCCTGAAATTCTCCATACCGAACACTTCATCGAGCATTACTTTTACATAATGCCCGATTTTATAGTCTATATGAAGATATAGGGAACCCTGTTCGGACAGAAGTTCATGTATGAGGATTATGCGTTCTTTGAGAAATTCGATGAAATCTTTTCCTTGAAGCGTGTCTTTATAAGCCAGTTCACCATCGTTAGACTTGCTTATAGTGGCCACCCTGCCATCATTATCAACTGCAAATGTACCACCTGTGGCGAATGGCGGGTCTATATAAACTAAGTCTATTTTCCCTTTATAACCATTCTCAATGAGCCACTTCATTGCGACAACATTGTCTCCTTGAATCAAAAGATTGTTCATGCTAAATCTGATATAAAAAATCTCTTAACAATAGTGCGCTCATAATAGGTTTATCATGAGTGGTTATATATGTGTACATTTTCTTTTTACTTGGAATATATGGAACTCCGTCAATAATTCCAATGGAAATAACGTCATCGTTTACTTTCGCGTTAATGGTAGCTATGACATCTAAGAACTGATCATTCTGATGTCCGCCTTCATCAGAAATAAACTTTGCCTCTCCAATAACATATTTCCCGTTAAATCGGCATAGTAGGTCAAGTCCTTTATCTTCACTTCTTTCGAACCCCAAATGGTTTATGGCATATTCCTTTAATTCTTGGTCAGAACCCGATAAAATAGCATCGTCAGACGTACTGTCGAATGTCTCAATATCAACGGGCTTCACTCCAAGAGCACCCGAATCAATCCATCGCTTGAATAGTGGCCCCATTTGTCTGTTTGTTTCTTTAGGACGGGTGCAATTTTCATAAAGTTTATCTAATCCAAGTTCTTTAATTCTACCGCAAATTCTATTTACAGTTCTTGGATTCCTGTCAATAGCCGTTTTGTCTCTCCTGAGATATGGGACATAACCATCTTTTATTGGGAATAAATCGAGTTTCAATAATTCTCGGAAAAGCTCCTTGTTATTATCTTCTGTAAAATATTTTTCAACATTGTTCCATATCTCCATATCTATTTCTCTAATAGAATCTGGAGCCAATGGATAAACGTTAAATAGTTGGTCAAGATAATCTCTTTGATTAGCCAATTCGATACTTAACTTTGTGAAATAGTTCATAATATTCTGATTGTAATATCTATTAATCGTGACAAAGGTACAAATATTTATTCAAAAGCCCAAAAATGAAAGCTAAATAACGGTCTCACTCCCTAATCCTCCATCCTCAAAAGATTAGATTTCAATAAAAATGTGTATCTTTGCATAAGATAGGCGGCGCCTCAGTAATTCAGAGTAAACTCTATTACGTTCGGCTTGCACTATCTTTGCAACCATAAAACAAAATGAATAACGACATGACAGACAATCTTGTTTCGCCACCCGACTACCGTCATGATACGGTGTTGCCGTTGCCGATGGAGGTGAAAGCCGAGGCATGGGCGGTGGATGCAGCGTGCAGCGGCAATCCCGGACCGATGGAATACCGTTGCGTCGACCTCGCCACGGGAGCGCAGGTGTTCCGTTACGGCCCTGTGCATGGCACGAATAATATAGGCGAATTTCTTGCGATAGTACACGCTCTGGCCCTTATGGACAAGCAGGGAATAACGGATAAGGTGATATATAGCGACAGCCAAAACGCTATATTGTGGGTTAAGAAGAAGCATTGCAAGACGACATTAGAGCGCAATGCGAAGACGGCTAAGCTCTATGAGGTCATCGCCCGCGCCGAGATGTGGCTGCGTAGCCATGCCGTCAGCACTCCGATAATAAAATGGGAAACAAGTAAGTGGGGGGAGATTCCGGCGGACTTCGGGAGGAAGTGAGGCCCCCCTGCCCCGGTGGGGGATTTTTAAGGAGACAGGAGACAGGAGTTCTGGAGTTCAGACAATAGTCTTTTAGTTGACGAGTTGCTACCTTTTCATATTTATGAGGTATTGGATTTTTCACTCTTCACTATTCTTTCTTCACTTTTCATAAACAAGTTGATAAAGCGGGGATGCGCCTGACAGTAGGTGCATCCCCGCTTTTATTATGCAGTAACCGTGTTACTTTTATGTTCCGACAATCTTACTTTATTGTCTTGACTGTGGTCTTACTGCCGTCTTTCATTGTGCAGACCTTGACAACGGCACCACGGTAGTTGTCGCTCACACGGATACCCTGAAGGTTATAGAATGCTGTGCTTACCACCTCGCCGGCCTCTGTGCCTATCTCCTGAATGCCTGTGATGACAGTTGCTGTGGCAGCTTCGCCCAAACCACCCATCTCGTTGGCTGCGCGAACAGTCCAAGTAGCTTCTGCATCGTCAACGGTGTAGGCCGGTTCAATGACATTTGCTGCGTATTCGCCATTCTTGAATACAACCCATCCGAGCACATAGTTGCTGTTGTCCCATGTCATTGCCTTTGTCTCCTTGTCCAGTTTCACGTTCGCCGGCATTGCAGCCTGTTCGGTATAGAGAGCCGGTTGCCACTCGCCGAACATATTGCTCATGTCTGAAATCTCGGCAGCCTCGTCCTCGGTGAGCACCGGGTTGTTCTCGTGGTTTCCTCCGAAGACCTTCTTACGTGCCGACAAATCAATCGGAGTGCCTGCTGAGGTTGTTGAGTTCCACTCGGCAAAACGCTTCGGCCAGCCATTAGTCATCTCGTCCCAACCGGCCGAAATAGGCTGAGCCTCCATCTTGGTGTCGATGAAATAAGCTGCCGGAGTGCCTGTTCCCCAGGGGCGTCCGAGCTTGTAATTGCCGTCAACTTTGGCAGTCTCGCCTTTTATGACACAGTCTTTGAACACGTAACCGTAATTCAAGCTCTGTGAAGGAACGGCCAGATAACCGCCTTCTTCGCACATTACAAGGTCAACGCTGTTAAAGTATGCGTCGCCTTTTCCGCACAGATAGTCGGTGCGTCCGCGCAGGTTTCCGCCCTCGAAATAGTACAGTCCGCGGTCGTTGTTCGATACCCATGTGTCCTGATAAGCATACAGGCATACATTCTTGTAAATGGTCTTCGAACCCTTATCCTGCACTGCGATGTTGCGTCCGAGCTTGTCTCCGATGCCACTCTTTATGGTAATGTCCTGAAAATAAGTGTCCGTTGCTGCACCTTGAATCTGCAATACGTCGCTCACACCAATCTTTTCGTAAACGCTTGCCTGTCCGAAGCCGTTGTCGTAGGTCTCGCCTGTGATGGTGTTTGTTACCGTAGTGCCTGCCATATCCTCGCCGATGATAGATATGTTGGATGCCGAGATTTTAGTGATAGGACTCGGATAGGTATTGCCGTTGTCGGCCGTGAAAGTCTCCGTAGTACTCTGTGGCAGTTTGTAGTTGCCTTTCATTACGAATATACGGAAGCGTTTGGTCTGGTCTTCGCGGCTGTTTGCAGTAGCGATGGCTGTTTCGAGCGTTCCGTCCGTAGGCACAACGAAGTCGTAGAGACCTTTGGCGATTTCCGGTTTGGTCATTGTGGTGAAGTGAATTGTTACCGGCGAGGTCATTGCCACATCGCTGAGGTTGCTCACAGTGTTTGCCGGAAGCGTGAAAGTATAGTCGGTTGAGTAGCTGAGGTTCTTGTACTGGAATGTTATAGTCTTGCCCGATACTGTCGGAGTGAGGCTCATTTCGTTGAGCGTGGCAGTTGCTCCTTCAGCCACCTTCACGCGCTTGTCGAACGAAAGGACAATCTTTCCTGTTGCCGAAGAGCCGCTTGCGCCCTCTGCCGGAACAGTAGAAGTGATGCTCGGAGCTACCGGGTCGTTTATAGCCTGTACGTCGCCGATGACATATATATTGGTAATAGAGTTACCGTCGTTTGCCGATTCCGTTCCGTCTATTGCCGAAGTCTTGTCGGCTATCCATCTGATGTAGAGCGTCTCGGCATTGTTTGCCTCTGCCGGAAGAGTAACTTCGGACGGTGTCCACATCTTTCTGCCTTCCATTGTGATGGAGCCGGCCTTTGTCCAATCGGTGTTGTTGAGCGAGTATTCCACATTATATGTGGTGTAAGAATTGTAGTTATAGAGCATCTCGCAGCTCACCTTGATGTTCGAGAAGTTGCTTGCGTTGACGTTGACCTTCCAGAAATAGTTACCAACGTCACCGCTTGCAGAACCTACGCGCCAGTTTACGGCACCATATTTACCCTCGTACATCTGTCCTGCTTCCTGACTCTTGTCGAGCCATCCCTGTATGTCGCCAGCCTCGTTTACGAGGTTCAGCGCAGCGTTGTCGTTCAGTTCGGCGTAGAAATCAGCCTTTCTGCCGTTGTATCCCACTTTGTAGAAGTCCCATCCTGCGATGAAATCGATAGCCGTATAGCTTGCCTTTACGCTCTTGTTGCCGTCCATTGTCAGCTTAAGCTCGGCACTTGTTGTTCCGTTGTCCCAGTTGGTGAAGGTCAGAACCTTGTTGCTCGAAGCCGTGAGAGTAACCTCCGTGCCCTCTTCATACATATTCTTGCCGTCGATTACCGTTGGAGCGGGTGTCGGCTGAACCATATACAGGTTAGCTCCGCCATCCACAGCGTAAGCCAGTTCGTAGGTGTTCACAGCCTTGAAGTTGGCCGTAAGCTCTGCATTCGCGTTCACAGTATAGTTGAACTCTGCCTCTGTAGAAACCTCGTTGCCGCTTGCGTCTGTCCAGTTCACGAAATGATAGCCGAAGTTAGAAGTTGCTGTGAGAGTTGCCACCGCTCCCTCTTCAAAAATGTCAGATTTTGGGGATATAGATACCGAGCCGCCTTCAGCGGGCGCAGCAGCAGTCGACAGGGTATATTTATTTACGTCAGCTACCGTTCCCGTTACCGTTCCGGTGATTGTAACCTCGCCGAATCCTCCGCTTTTGCCTGATGCAACGCCCACGGTAGAGCTGAGATAGAATGTTTCCGCACCTGCGAGCGCGGCCTGTTGGTCGGTCGTAAGCTCTATATTATATTGATAGATGGCGGTTGCGTCGTATGGCTTTTGGGTAGAAGTTTTGCCCGACCGCAGTGCTGTCCACGTGCCGAGGGTTTGCGTTGTGCCGTCGCCCATCTTTGCGGTAATGATAATTCCATTCTCAACGTCAGTACCGTCGCGGTTCACATATCCTGTGAGTTTGGTCGGTGTGAATGTCAGTCCTGCTGCCGGTTTTACGCTCCAAGTCAGCACATCGGTCTTTCCGGTTTTCGCAGCATAGTTCAATCCGGTTGTAACTTTCTGTGCATCGCCGTCAGTAATGTTCAGTATCGGCTTGCTTGGGTTCAGTGCCATTACACCGGGATCAAACATTACGACACTGAAAGCGTCGCTGAGCGTAGTTGTGTACTTGCCCGGGTCGGACGTGTCGTTCATCGCCCATGTTACCGTTACCGGCTCATTGGTGTACGTGTTCCCTGCATTTGCATGGTTATAGCCCGTCATACCGAGCAGCAATGCCATAAGAACAAAAAGAAGTTGTTTTGTTTTCATAAACATTTTTAGTTAGTTTGTTATTAAAAAGTTGTCGTATTTATTCTTTGGTTTTATTATAGTCTTTAAGTAAAGAATGTCCCGTCGCAGATACTGGCGTATGCGGACTGTGCATATTCTCACGAACATACCGTTGCAAATTTATACATATTTTTTTATGTAACGAGTGAAACGGAGAGATTTTTTTCGTTCATTCCACCTTTTCCGTCAGTTTGTTATACCTCATTTAAGGCGTAAAGTCGGGTCTTAATATCATATTTTTTACCACAGGGACACGACGCTGCTGTTGCAGCATCTAAGGAAGCCTCGGGTCTTAATATCATATTTCTTTACCACAGAGGCACGGAGGACACGGAAGAACTTCGTCTTTGCCGTAAGGCATCAGGCTCTATGATAATGTACGAGATGTGTGGCTCTGTGTTCTCTGTGCCGCTGTGGTGAACGTTATTCCATCTGTTCATTGGGGCCGTCTCTTTTCCGAAAAATCTTTACAAATATCTCTTGAAAACTCGATGTATTTTCAGTCAAACTCTCTCTTGCTCGCAAAAACGCGAAAATAGGGTGTTTTAGGTAATTTTGACCTAAGGCTCTGATAATCAAAGACTTGTCTCGATTTTGGGCAAAAATGACCGTTTTAGAGGCCGTTTTCGACCTCGTTACAATGCAACGGAGGCTCCGTTAGACGCTAACGGAGCCACTTTTGGCCTTCAACGGAGCCTCCGTTGCGCTTCAAAACGGCCTGAAACGCACTCTAAAAGTGCCACTTTTGAAAGCTAACAAACGTTAAATCGCTCAAAAACGGCATTTTCCCGTGTTTCGGCGGACGGCAAAAATTGACAAAAATCCACCCGATTTTTTTCCAACGGAGGCCGTTTTGGAGTTTTGAGTTACGAATTTTGAGTTTTGAGTTGGGATTTTTGAGGTCGGAAAATCACCGAAAATGAGTAACGAGACCTATTTTTAACAAAAGTTGACACAAAATAAAATGTAAAGAAATTTCGTATAAAAGCCCCCCTCTAATCCCCCCAGAGGGGGAAGAACCAGCAGATAGAATACGATTTATAACCTCCCAACCTCATAACGGTTCTCCAGATAATTTTTTGGAGGATTACGTTCACCACAGAGGCACAGCGTACACGGAGATTTATATGTCATTACAAACTCAGAGTATATACCTGAAGGCATAGAGTACACGGAGTTGTCAAGTCTCTTCATTGCCTCTAAAGTTCTTGTAGGCTCTGTGTCCTCCTGATGCCATAGGCATCTACTCAGTGAGCGAGTATTACCGGGTGAATAAAGCTCTGTGGCCTCTGTGGCTCTGTGGTAAGAAATAATTTAATCAAATATAATCTGTACCCTATATTTTTTCCGTTGAGCCACGAAATGGCCTGAACACCATATTTCATTTCTCACCCTAATTTCTCTATTTTATAAGAAAATGCAGAAAATATTTGTTTTAATGGGGAATTATTCGTAATTTTGCAGCGTTCAGTGGAATGAGGGGCTTGACAAAGCTCCTCATTTTTATTTATTCTGAAATGCAGAACCGGGTATCCGGGAATGCAAAAACGGCGGATTCCCCGGGGCGGAAAGGAGACTGAGGCGAGTCTGCCGGATGAAATATAAAGGTGTTTGTCCGCGTATATATAAATAAGGTGAAAGCATTTGCACTACATATATAATAAGGTGTATGATAGATAAAAACATTGTAAAAACATTAGTTGACGAATGGCTGCAAGACAAGGAGTACTTTCTCGTGGACATTCAAATCACTCCCGATGACAGAATCGTTGTCGAGATTGACCATGCCGATGGCGTGTGGATTGAGGATTGCGTGGAGTTGAGCCGCTTTATAGAGGAGAGACTCAGCCGGGACGAGGAAGACTACGAGCTGGAAGTGGGCTCGGCAGGACTCGGCCAGCCGTTCAAGGTGGCGCAACAGTATGTCAATTTCATCGGCAAGGAAGTGGAAGTGCTCGACGGCGAAGGCCGCAAGATAAAGGGAACGCTGAAGAGCGTCGATGGCAGAGACTTCACCGTGACCGTGCAGGAGAAAGTGAAGGTGGAGGGGAAGAAGCGTCCCCAGCTTCAGGATGTGGACCGTACATACAATATGGATAATGTAAAATATACAAAATACTTAATCAGTTTCAAATAAAAGCTATGGCAGCATTAAAGAAAGACGCTTTCGTGCCTAACATGGTTGAGACCATGAAGGAATTCAAGGATACGAAGAATATCGACCGCACTACACTTGTGAGCGTGTTGGAGGAGAGTTTCCGTAACGTAATTGCCAAGATCTTCGGCAGTGACGAGAACTTCGATGTTATCGTGAATCCCGACAAGGGCGACCTTGAGATTTATCGCAACCGTGTTGTTGTGGCAGATGGCGAGGTGAAGGACGAGAACAAGGAAATCGCGTTGAGCGAGGCGCAGAAGATAGAACATGACTATGAGGTGGGCGAGGATGTGTCGGAGCCTATCGAATTTGCCAAGTTCGGCCGCCGCGCCATCTTGAACTTGCGCCAGACGTTGGCTTCGAAGATTCTGGAACTGGAACACGACTCGCTGTATAACAAGTATAAGGACCGCGTGGGACAGATTATCTCGGGCGAGGTTTATCAGGTTTGGAAGCGCGAGGTGCTGCTCGTTGACGATGAGAACAACGAGATGATACTGCCTAAGGCAGAGCAGATTCCGTCGGACCAGTATCGCAAGGGCGAGACCGTGCGTGCGGTCATCCTGCGCGTGGACAACGAGAACAACAACCCGAAGATTATCCTTTCGCGCACAAGTCCGATGTTCTTGGAGCGCCTGCTCGAAGCCGAGGTGCCGGAAATCAACGACGGTCTGATTTCTATCAAGCGCATCGCGCGTATGCCGGGCGAGCGTGCCAAGATTGCGGTGGAAAGCTACGACGAGCGCATCGACCCGGTAGGAGCCTGCGTGGGTGTCCGCGGAAGCCGTGTTCACGGTATCGTGCGCGAGCTGTGCAACGAGAATATCGACGTAATCAACTATACGGCAAACATCAAGCTGTTTATCCAGCGCGCTCTGAGTCCTGCGCAGGTGTCGAGCATCAACGTGGACGAGGAGAACAAGAAGGCCGAGGTGTACTTGCAGCCGGAGGAGGTGAGTCTGGCTATCGGCCGCGGCGGACTTAACATCAAGCTCGCTTCCATGCTTACCGGATTCACCATCGACGTATTCCGCGAGTTGGGCGAAAACGAGTCGGAGGAGGATATCTATCTTGAAGAGTTCTCTGACGAAATCGACCAGTGGGTTATCGACGCTATCAAGGGCATCGGACTCGACACAGCCAAGCAGGTGCTCAACGCTCCGAGAGAAATGCTTATCGAGAAGGCCGACCTGGAAGAGGAGACCGTCGACGGCGTTATCAGGGTGCTGAAGGCAGAGTTTGAGCAGTAATGGGAAAATGAAGAATGAAGAATGAAGAATGAAGAATGGGCATTTCTGCGTGTTCGTAGTTTGAAATTTAACTTTCTTCGGATAAGAAAAGACAACAATGGAGTTTGTTTGGGTGTTTAATGAGGATTTGATTCTTCATTTTTCATTCTTCATTCTTCATTAAAAAAGCAGAACCGCGAAGGATGTTCGGGTGTTTAATGAGGATTTGATTCTTCA
>URER01000012.1 GCA_900547005.1 uncultured Prevotella sp. | reverse complement strand
AGCCATATTTGCGGATTGTGAAATTCGCTGAACTTTCAATTTCGCCGCACGGGAATGTTCCCGTGCGGCGTTTTTTGTCCCCCTTAGCCCCCGGTGTGGGAATGGCCTGACGGAATGAAACAATCGGGAGGTGAAGGAAACGCGTGATAAAGATGGGCGGCTCTACTCTGCATTTGCTTTTTTTGAAGAAAAACACTTAAAAAGGTTGTAACGTTACAACCTTTTTGTATCTTTGCACTATCATAATTAAATAATATACAATGACACAATTAATAGTATCATTAAACGAGAATACGATAGCCGCTGACATAAAGAAAGCAATAAGGATGTTACGTGGTGTTGCTGATGTGAAGGTGTTTAAGAATAGTGCCGCTTCTAAAACGATGAAGGCCATTAAGGAAATGCGTAATGGCGATACAGTAATATGCCAAAATATGGACGAGTATCTGAAACTGGTGAGCGATGAGGTTCAAGATTGAAGTTACAAAACAATATCTTAAGGATTTGAAGCTCGCAAGGAAGCGGGGGCTCAATGAGCGCAAACTTAATGATGTCATACGCATTCTTTCCGAAGGTGGGACTTTGCCGGCAAAGAACAAAGACCATGCCCTTGTCGATAATTTTGCAGGAATACGCGAATGTCATATAACACCAGACTGGTTGTTGTTGTATTCTAAAAATACGGAGTTTTGTGTCCTGTCTTTGGTTAGGAATGGAACTCACTCCGACTTATTTTGATAAAAAACACTTAAAAAGGTTGTAACGTTATAACCTTTCAGGCAACTTTTTGAGCCTTTGCTTGGCTTCCACGATGTAAAAAATCTTCATCTTGTATTGTCATTCCAAAATAAAACATTACTTTTGCAACGTAGTGTGCGCTTTTTACCATTGCGGATGTGAAGGAATCTCCTCGTGAAAGTTAAGGAATGGAGGCACGGATGCAATCTTCTAAGGTACGCGCGTACATATATATTATAATATAAATATATGCATACATAGATTCTATCTCGCGGCCCGGCATTGCGTTTTGTGGTGTTTCGGGAAGCGTGATGTGTTATTTTGGGAACCGAGAGAATTAATAACAGTTTAAAACCAGAACAAAAATGAGATTAAGAAACATCTTCTTCGCCGTCCTGCTGTTTGTCGTAGGTATGGCGTCGGCACAGCAGTTGCCGCCGATTCCGGTGGACAAGGCAGTGCGCATTGGTAAGCTCGACAACGGACTGACCTATTACATCCGCCACAACGAGTGGCCGGAGAATGTAGCCAACTTCTATATCGCACAGCGAGTAGGCTCCATTCAGGAGAACGACGACCAGCGCGGACTGGCCCACTTCCTGGAGCACATGGCCTTCAACGGTTCGGAACACTATCCCGACAGCACCCTGCTGGAGTACACCCGTTCTATCGGCGTAGGCTTCGGAAGCGACCTGAACGCCTATACGTCAATCGACGAGACCGTGTATCGCATCTGCAACGTGCCGACCAAGCGTGCCGCAGCCATCGACTCGTGTATGCTGATACTGAAAGACTGGTCGAACGGACTTACTCTCGAAGCTAAGGAGATTGACAAGGAGCGCGGAGTGATACATCAGGAGTGGCGTCTGCGCACAAGTCCGATAATGCGAATCTTCGAGCGCACGCTGCCGAAACTCTATCCGGGAAGCAAGTACGGATATCGTATGCCTATCGGACTGATGGAGATTATCGACAACTTTGAGCCGAAATTCTTGCGCGACTACTATAAGAAATGGTATCGCCCGGACAACCAGGCCATTATCGTGGTAGGCGACGTAGACGTGGACCACATCGAGAAATACATCAAGGAGCTGTGGAGCGGCGTTACCGTGCCGGCCGATGCAGCTAAGGTAGTGGATGAGCCTGTACCCGACAACGAGGACGCCATCTATGTGTTCGACAAGGACAAGGAGCAGCAATACACCGTTATCGGCCTCTCTATGAAGCACGACCCCGTAACAAAAGAGGAGAAGGAAAGCATTGCCTACTTGATGGACCAGTATGCTAAGGACCTGATTGTGATGATGCTGAACCAGCGTTTCGAGGAGGCTGCAAAGAAGGCAGACTGTCCCTACATGGGTGCCGGCGCGTCGATAGGCAACTATATCTTTGCCAAGACAAAGGGAGCGTTCGACGTTGACTGCTACGCTAAGGAAGGAAAAGACATCGAATCCTTTGCCGCCATCTATCGCGAGGCGCAGCGTGTGCGCCAGTTCGGATTCACTCCGGGCGAGCTCGACCGCGCAAAGGCCGAGTATATGAGCCAGCTCGAGAAGCAGTTCACCAACCGCAACAAGATTAAGAACGATGAGTTCGGCGACCAGTATCGCGACCACTTCCTTGAGAACGAGCCTATCCCGTCTATCGAAGACGAGTATCAGATAATGCAGATGATAGCTCCGAACATCAACGTCGACATCATCAACGCTTTTGCTAAGGAACTCATCAGCGATCAGGACAAGAACCTCGTGGCTTATATGTTCGCACAGGAGAAGGAAGGAAAGACCTATCCGACAGAGGCAGATATGGCCGCAGCCGTTGCTGCCGTGCGTGCCGAGACACTCACCCCGTATGTGGACAACGTGAAGAACGAGCCGCTCATCAAGCCCGAGGCTATGCCGAAGGCGGGCAAGATAAAGAAAGAGACAGAGAACAAGACACTCGGTTACAAGGAACTGACATTGAGCAATGGTGCCAAAGTGATACTCAAGAAGACCGATTTCAAGGACGACGAGATACTCTTCCAGGCTGTGGCAGAGGGCGGAAAGAGCCTCTATGGCGCTGCCGACTACGAGAACCTGAAGCTCTTCGGAACCGTTATCGGAGTGAGCGGACTGGGCAACTTCTCCAAGACAGAGCTGCAAAAGGCTCTCTCTGGCAAGCAGGCGAACGTTTCTTTCGATATGCAGAACCGCAATCAGATTGTGTCAGGAAGCTCTGTTCCTAAGGACATCGAGACCATGATGCAGCTCGCTTACCTCACATTCACAAATATCGCAAAGGACGAGGAGTCGTATAACTCAACCATGACACAGCTCGATATGATGCTGAAGAACAAGAGCCTGCGTCCGGAAAGCGTGTTCAGCGACTCGCTCACGACAACTCTTTACAACCACGACGCACGCTTCACACCGATTGAGGCAAGCGACTTGGCTAAGATAAACTACGACCGCGTGCTCCAGATAGCAAAGGAACGTCTTGCATACGCTTCTGATTATGTATTCTATTTCGTGGGCAACTTCGACGAGGCTACGCTCCGTCCGCTCATCGAGAAGTATATCGCCTCACTGCCGGGAACAAAGAAGAAGAGCACCTACAAGGATGTTCCGGGATTCGCTACCGGTATGGTTGTGAACAACTTCAAGCGCAAGATGGAAACACCTAAGGCCACAGCGTTCGAGCTTTGGCATATGCCGGTAAGCTATACGCTTGAGAACAGCGTCATGGCCGAGGTTGCAGGCGAGCTGCTTTCAATGGTTTATCTGAAAGACATTCGTGAGGATGCAGGCGCAGCCTACTCGGTAAGCTCTGCCGGAGCAGTGAACAGAAGCGGCGACAAGGTGAACGCTGTGTTGCAGACTTACTGTCCGATGGACCCGGATAAGGCCGAGACTGTGATGACTCTCCTCGCAAAGGGTATGAAGGACAGCTCTGTCAAGGTGGATGCCGACAAGGTTGCGAAGATTAAGGAGAACCTTTTGAAGAACGCAGACGTTAACTTCAAGAGCAATTCTTACTGGATGAACTACCTCGACGAGTACATCTATACAGGCGTCGACTTCCTCACCGACTACAAGAAGACCGTGTCTGCGGTAACACCTGAGAAGGTGGCAGCATACCTGAAGACCCTTTCCGGCGCAGGCAACCGCATCGAAGTGGTGATGCTTCCCGAGAAATAAGGCTTCATTCCAGCTCCCTCTCCAAGAGTGAGAGGGGATTGGTTATGATAAAACGGCCCTTAATTAAGCACCAAACAGGCTTGATTAAGGGCTGTTTCGTATCTTATGGGAACTCATAGAGATACAGAAGGGTTAAAATTTTAGCTAAGATTTCTCGCAAAACCAATGCTTTTGCATCGCTATATAATTGTTTTTGTGTTGCTATATGATAGTCTTTGCACAGCAAAGTAATTGCTTCGGCACTGCAAAGATTGCCGAAATATTGTGCAAAAACATTTTTTTAATATGATAAGTACGTGAAATCAATGTTTTTGTCGTAACTTTGCACCCTGACTATTATAATGAAAGGATAAAGAAAGGAAAAAGACAATGGCATATTTATTCACATCAGAATCAGTGTCGGAAGGACATCCCGACAAAGTGGCCGACCAGATAAGCGATGCTCTGCTCGACCAGTTTCTCGCTTACGACGAAAAGGCTCATACGGCGATAGAGACATTCGTAACCACCGGACAGGTGGTGCTCATGGGCGAAGTGCGCTCCGAAGAATATATCGACTTGCAGAGAATAGCCCGCAATACGATAAACAAGATAGGATATACGAAGTCGGAATATAAGTTCGACGGCGAGTCATGCGGTGTCCTTACGGCCATCCATGAGCAGAGCGACGACATAAACCGCGGTGTGAGCCGTGCCGAGGAAGACGAGCAGGGAGCCGGCGACCAGGGCATGATGTTCGGTTACGCAACCAACGAGACGGCCAATTATATGCCCGTGTCGCTCGATTTGGCTCATCTCATCATGCGCACGCTGGCCGACATTCGCAAGGAAGGCAAGGAGATGACCTATCTGCGCCCCGACTCAAAGAGCCAGGTTACGGTGGAATATTCCGACGACAACATCCCGCAGCGCATCGACACCATCGTTGTAAGTACGCAGCATGACGACTTCGATGCCGACGAGGCACGTATGTTGGAGCAGATTGAGGCTGACGTGAAGAATATCCTCATGCCGAGAGTGAAGGCGCAGCTCAGCGAGAAAGTGCTCGCGCTGTTCAATGACGATATCAAATATTTCGTAAATCCTACGGGCAAATTCGTTATCGGAGGCCCGCATGGCGACACCGGACTCACCGGCCGCAAGATAATCGTGGACACCTACGGAGGCAAGGGTGCTCACGGAGGCGGTGCATTCTCGGGTAAAGACCCGTCGAAGGTCGACCGCTCAGCAGCCTATGCAGCGCGTTACATCGCCAAGAACATGGTAGCCGCGGGCGTTGCCGATGAGATGCTGGTGCAGGTGAGCTACGCTATCGGTGTGGCAGAGCCTGTGAGCATCTACGTGAATACATACGGCCGCAGCCACGTGAATATGTCAGATGGCGAGATTGCGCAGCGCATCAGCAAGATGTTCGACCTCCGTCCGAAAGCCATCGAGCGCAGATTGAAGCTCCGTCAGCCTATATATCTCGAAACGGCGGCATACGGACACATGGGCCGTAAGAACGAAGTGGTGAAGAAAGTGTTTGCCAGCCGCTATCACGAGACAAAGGAAATGGATGTGGAACTCTTCACATGGGAAAAGCTCGACATGGTGGAGGAGATAAAGAAAGAGATGGGTCTTGTCTGATTCGCCACTCACGAAATAATTATTTACAGTCGTAACAGGTTGCGGCTCTACATCGTTAATATGGCATTTCTCAATCCTCTTTCCTCATTAGGACTCCTCCCCTTGGGGAGGTCGGGTGGGGTCGTTGTTTCATCACCCGATTCCATAGCCCGCGCTCATGGCGCGAATTTCGTGACGAAGGGCCAGCTTACCGTCAACGATAAGGGCAGAAGCCCTTATCAGGTGGTGAAGAGTCTGCCTGCTTCGGCCACGGAGGAGCAGAAGGATTCGGCTATTCAGGCCAATTTCAAGCCCGGACGTATCGATTATAACACCCGTATCGACACGCTGAACGTTTTCGGCGTGAAGGTGAAACTGCTGCCCAAGCTCTCGGAGGTGAACTACCGTAGAGAGGGATGCTTCAAAAATAATAAGTATTTCCGCCCGGAATTAGGGGCGGGCAATAACGGAGTGCTCGGCGACCCCGTTCCGTACACGCTCCGTAGCGATGATACGATAACCGGACTGCTGCTCGGCAGTTTCATACTTGCCCTTATATCCCTTTCCGGCTCGTTGGGTTTCATCATGCGGCAGATGAAAAACTTCTTCTATATGCCCCGCAGCGCGGCCGCCCTTACAGAGACGACGGGCGAGGTGAGGTTTCAGTTTTTTCTTGTCTTGCAAACCGCTTTGCTGCTCAGCATTGTGTATTATCTATACCGCAGCGAGTATTACGCATCCAATTATGTCGTCGATTCCCAGTTGGCGGTAATCGGCTTGTTCTTCGGAATCATCACCGTCTACTTCCTGCTGAAAGCCGTCGTCTACAATATGGTGGGCTGGGTGTTCTTCGACAGTGGTAAAAACGAGCAGTGGAACAAGACCATTCTCTTCCTTACGGCCATCGAGGGCGTTGCTCTTTTTCCTGTCGTCGTGTTGCAGGTTTACTTCCGCACAGGGATGTCAACCACTCTCATTTATTCGTTGATAGTCGCATTTATCGTTAAAATCCTGACATTTTATAAGTGCTATTCCATCTTTTTCAAGCGAATGGGCGTTTTTCTGCAAATATTTTTGTACTTTTGTGCGCTCGAAATAGTACCGTTGATAGTTCTATTCGGTTCTCTGGAGCTTACAGGTAATTATTTGACACTAAATATTTAGGACAGAAGAAGATGAAGAAGATTCTGATTTCACAGCCAAAACCTACAAGCGAGAAATCGCCCTATTTTGATGTAGAGAAAGAGTTTGGCGTGGAATTCATATTCCGCCCGTTCTTTAAGGTAGAAGGGTTGACGCCGAAAGAGTTCAGACAGCAGAAAGTATCGATACTTGACCATACTGCAGTTGTTTTCACATCCCGCCACGCCATCGACAATTATTTCCGCTTGGCAAAGGAAATGCGCCTTACCATTCCAGAGGACATGAAGTATTTCTGCATCACCGAAACCGTTGCGCTGTATATCCAGAAGTATGTGCAGTATCGCAAGCGCAAGGTCTTTTTCGGAGCTACGGGTAAGGTTGATGACCTCGTTCCGACAATGGTGAAGCACAAAACCGAGAAATATCTCGTTCCTCTGAGCAGCGTTCACAATGATGTCATAAAAGATCTGCTCGACTCTAAGAAACTGATGCATACGGAATGTGTGATGTATCGTACCGTAAGCAACGATTTCTCAGATGAGGAAAAGGCTGCGTTCGACTATGATATGCTTATCTTCTCAAGTCCTACCGGCGTGAAAGCTCTCGGCGAGAATTTCCCCGACTTTAAGCAAAACGATATAAAGATTGGCACGTTTGGCCCGGCTACGGCTAAGGAAGTGAAGGCGCAAGGGTTGCGTCTCGACCTTGAGGCACCGTCGAAGGAATATCCTTCGATGACAAGTGCGTTGCGTGCTTACCTCAAAAAACTGAAATAAGCAATGCCGGCAGGCGGTGTCTATACTCTAAGCAAGGAAGAGCGGATATGCAGCAAGAAACTCATTGACAAACTCTTCAGCGGTGGCAAAAGCTCCTCTGTGGCCTCGTTTCCGCTTCGTGCGGTGTATATGACTACCGGTCGGGCAAGCGGTGAGCCGCAAGCGCAGATACTCGTGAGCGTGCCGAAACGCCGTTTCAAGCGCGCCGTGAAGCGCAACCGGGTGAAAAGACAGGTGCGCGAGGCTTACAGACTGAACAAACAGATGCTCATCGACAGTCTGAAAGACCGTCAGGACACGAAGGTTGCTGTGGCATTTATATGGCTCGACAACTCATTGCACACCACGGAGAAGGTCGAACGGAGCGTGGTGAGCCTGCTCCGGAGGATAAGCGAGACACTATGAACGGCTTGCAACGGTTACTCCTCATTGTGCGCAAGGTCGCGATATGGCTGCTGCTGCTGCCCGTCAAGTTCTATCAGACCTGCATTTCACCCTATACGCCGCCCTCATGTCGCTTTGTTCCCACGTGTTCGGAGTACGCCCGCCAGGCAATAATCAAGCACGGGCCGCTGAAAGGAACGTATCTTGCGATAAGGCGGATACTCAGGTGCCATCCGTGGGGAGGCTCGGGGTATGACCCGGTGCCGTGAGGGAAAGGAGACTGGAGACAGGAGTTCTGGAGTTCAGACAATACTCTTGAGAGGTAAGAAGTAAGAGAATACCTTTTGAGGATGGAGGATTGAGGATTGAGAAATGCTTTGTTTGCTAATTCCTATCAGCACCTATCACTCCCTATAACACCCTATCACTCCCTATACATCCTATAACACCAAAAGGAGTAATTACTCCCCTCTCTTTTGGAGAGGGGGCTGGGGGTGAGGCTTTTAATTAGATAATAAAACCCAATAACAATATGAAAAAGAATTTTGTTGAAGAATTGAAGTGGCGCGGAATGCTGTCGCAGATAATGCCCGGAACAGAAGAGCTGCTCACGAAAGAGATGGTTTCGGCATATCTCGGTACAGACCCGACAGCCGATTCTCTGCATATTGGCCACCTCTGTGGCATTATGATGCTGCGTCATTTGCAGCGTTGCGGACACAAACCCTACCTGCTTGTGGGCGGCGCGACGGGCATGATTGGCGACCCTTCGGGCAAAAGTCAGGAGCGCAACCTGCTTGATACAGCTACTTTATATCACAATCAGGAAGCTATAAAGAAGCAAGTGTCTAAGTTCCTCGATTTCGACAGCAACGAGCCGAATGCTGCTGAGATGGTGAACAACTACGACTGGATGAAAGACTTCACCTTCCTCGACTTCGCACGCGAGGTGGGCAAGCACATAACCGTGAACTACATGATGGCAAAGGAGAGCGTGCAGCAGCGTCTCAACGGTACGGCGCGCGACGGATTGTCATTCACCGAGTTCACATACCAGCTCCTCCAGGGCTACGATTTCCTGCATCTTTATAAGGAAAAGGGCGTGAAATTGCAGCTCGGCGGAAACGACCAGTGGGGTAACATGACCACGGGAACGGAGCTTATACGCCGCACTTTGGGCAACGACACCGAGGCATTCGCCCTCACCTGTCCACTGATAACAAAGGCCGACGGCAAGAAATTCGGCAAGACGGAGAGCGGAAACGTCTGGCTCGACCGCAACCGCACCAGCCCTTACGCCTTCTATCAGTTCTGGCTCAACGTGACCGACGACGATGCAGAGCGTTACATCAAGATATTCACAAGTCTGGAGAAGGACGTCATCGACGCTTTGGTAGAGGAACACAAGCAAGACCCGGGCCGCCGCACACTCCAGAAGCGTCTCGCTGAGGAGGTGACGGTGCTCGTTCACAGCAAGGAAGACCTTGAGATGGCTCAGGAAGCGAGCAACATTCTCTTCGGAAAGTCAACGAAAGAAAGTCTGTTGAAGCTCGACGAGCAGACATTCCTCGATGTATTCAACGGCGTTCCGCACCATGAGATAAGCAAGGACAGCCTCGGTCAGCCTGCCGTTGAGGTGTTCTGTCAGGACGGTCTCGACATCTTCCCGAGCAAAGGCGAGATGCGCAAGCTCGTCAAGGGTGGCGGCGTGAGTCTGAACAAGGAGAAAATGACAGCTTTCGACCGCACCATAACAGCCGAAGACCTCATCGACGGCAAGTATCTTTTGGTGCAGAAGGGCAAGAAGAATTACTTCCTCCTAACGGTGAAGTAAGAAAATTATGGCATAAAAATTTGGTAGTGGCATGAAAAACCACTACCTTTGCAACCACAAAACTGCGATTGTCCTATGGTGTAATGGTAGCACAACAGGTTTTGGTTCTGTTTGTGGTGGTTCGAATCCGCCTAGGACAACGCAAAAAACGGGAAACGGCATCATGCTGTTTCCCGTTTTTTGTTGGGCTTAATTAGCGAGGATTGAGGATTGTCGGATTCTTATTGGTTCATCCGATAAATACAGGGGGGCAACCTATTTTGGTCGAACAGCATAGTACTATGGCGCAATACTCGAGTAATTTGGGTGTAGTACTCGAGTAATTTGGGCGCAGTACTCAAGTAATTCCGGCCTGATTACTCAAGTATTTTGGCTTCAGTACTGGAGTAATCCGGCCTTAAATACTCTGAGTATGGCGTAAAGGTGTGCAAAGGTGCGACATAATATCTAATAAAAGACCTCCCCTATTTTTATCGGGTGAGCCTTCTTATTTGGACAGTTTTGCGTTGCGTCTGTTATTTCATTTCACACTTTTTCCTATAATCGTCCACATTAAAAGAGACCGATTATTTGCAAAATTCGCAAGTTATTATTAATTTTGCTAACGTTCTAATAAAACAATCTGTAATGAAAACCTTAATCAGATATATAGCGGCCCTGCTGCTGATAACGCTGAATGGCGCGCCGGCTGCGGCACAGCCACGATGCAATGTGCGCGTATTCGGCACGGAAGACGGACTGCCCGCAGGTGTCATCTCCGGACTTGTACATTCCACAGAGAACCTCACATGGATGGTCTCGTGGAACGGCTTGTCGTGTTATGACGGATATCGGTTCACCACCTTCCGCAATGTGCCGGGCAATACCATTCTGCCCACAAACCACCTGAAGGACATCGCGCATGGCAGAAACGGCAACTTGTGGACTGTTACTTATACCGACCGCGTGTATCTCTTCGACAGCCACGTATGCCAATACGTCGATGTGTCGGCCATGATAGACGCAAATGCAGGGAAAGACGGTGCAAAGAGTACCGAGAAACCATTTGAGCTGCGCAAGGTCTATCCTCTTCCAAACGGCAAGACATGGCTCGTGGGCAAGGGTACGACCCACTACCGGCTTACCGACTCGCTGCTCACCGAGCGCAAGGGCTTTGAGCGCATGACCTTCGAGGGCAAGCTCCACAAAGTGTGCCTCGACGAAACCGGACGCGAGTGGTGCTTCACCGAGAAAGGCACATACTGCGACGGCAAGCTCGTGTCGAAGAAATACTATAACTATGTGTTTGTGATGAACGGCAAGACGTGGCTCGAACCTGTTGCCGGAAGAAAAGCCAATGCCTGCATTAAGCTCGACAATAACCGCATAGCTGTGGCTACCGATGCAGGCGTGGTGGTGAAAGACACACGCAACGGCAGCGAACGGATGGTTCAGATAACCTCTCCCGCCAATCCGTCGCCCTCGGTGCGCTATTTGTTTGCCGACAGCAGGCACCGCCTGTGGTGCTTCACCGATGCGCCGGGAGTAACGATGGTTGATGCCGATGCGCCCGGAATGCCCGTGCAATGGCTTAATGTGGATATGCAAGATGCCACTTTTGAGACGGCATCCGAGTATCCGGTGTTTCACGAGGATGCCAACAAGACGGTGTGGGTGATTCCCCGTGGCGGCACGTTCTCCTACTTCGATGAGCGCACCCGCAAGCTCATGGCCTATCCTCTCATACCCTCAAACGGATTCAGGCACGCCATTCCATGCGTAAGACGCCATTACGGCGACCGCCAGGGCAATCTGTGGCTGCTTTGCCAGCATAATCTTGTGTTGGTGAACTTCTTGTATTCCAACGTCAGCGTAGACCGCCGCAACGATAACCGCGACACTCGCGCCGTGCTGCAAGACAAGTCGGGCGCGCTGATTACGGGTACGATAGACGGTGACCTCTATGGCGCAGGCTTCCAATTCCGTGCGAAGAAAGGCATATACTCACTCTTCCGCGACAGCAAGAACCGCCTGTGGGCAGGCACGAAGGGCGACGGGCTATATGTGTTCATGCCCGACGGCACGCAGTGCCACTATGTGCATGACGATGCAGACAAGTATTCTATCAGTTGCAACAACATATATGACATTAGCGAGGACACCAGGGGGCGCATTCTCATTGCAGCGTTTGACGGCGGACTGAACATCATCGACGAGGCAGGCGGTGGCACGGCGAAAGGGCAGGCGGTGCGCTTTATCCATTCAGGCAACGAGTTGAAAGGCTACAATCTCCTTATATATAATAAGGTGAGGCGCATAGAGGTGATGCCCGGCGGCACCATACTGCTGTCGACGACGGACGGACTGCTTGCGTATTCCGACCGCTATCGCTCGCCACGGGATATACGTTTCTTTGTTTCCCGGCACGTCAACGGCGACAAAAACTCGCTGCTCACCGATGAAGTGATGCAGACCTGCCGCATGAAAGACGGTCGGATATATGTCGTTACGCTGGGCGGAGGCTGCCAGAGGATAGTGTCGAAGAATCTTTTGGCCGACGGATTGCGCTTCGAGGAGGTGAAGATACCCATCGGACAGACTGTTCAGGGCCTTGCGCGCGATAATGCCGACAACCTGTGGCTTATAGGGGAGTCGCGCATCGCACGTCTCGACAGAAAGGGAAACATCACCGAATACAGTGCCAATGAGCTTGGCTGCGTGAACATAACCGAAGCCCTGCCGTCGCACGATGTGCGTACCGACAGGATAGTCTTAGCCATAGAGGGCGGCACCTTGTCGTTCCTGCCGAGGCAGATGGGCAAGAGCAAGTTCCGCCCGTCAATCCTGTTTACGGCGGTAGACTATCACGACAACGAGGGTATGCATCCGCTCCTGAACATCGGACGGCTCGAAGTGGCGGTGGACAAACGTTCGCTGACTGTGTATTTCTCGGCTCTCGACTACACCGAGAACAGCGGAATACGCTATGCCTACCGTCTCGACAACGGCACTTGGACTTACATCCGTAGTGGCAGCAACAATGCCTCGTTCACCAATTTCCCCGCCGGCGAGCACAGGCTCTATGTCAGGAGCACCAACAGCGACGGCGTGTGGATGGACAATGTGAAGTCTATCGACATCTATGCCGAGCCTACATTCTTTGAGAGTTGGTGGGGGCGGACTATCATCGTGCTGTTGCTTATAGCCTGTCTGGCATACGGAATGGTTTATTATATGCGCAAGAAGAAAGTAGAAATCACCGAAGAAGCCGTGGAGCAAGCCGATGCCGGAAAAGTGCGTTTCCTGTTAAAAACGCCCGAATTCATCGACCGCGACAAGGAATTTATGGACACTCTGCTTGCATATATAGAGGAGAATATCGGCGATTCCGAGTTGCGTGTGGACGATATGGCATCGCAGCTCAGAATGTCGCGCACTGTTTTCTATGAGCGGATAAAGGAGATTGCCGACATGGCACCCGCCGATTTCCTGCGCCATGTGCGTATGCAGCGTGCCGAGGAACTGATAAAAGGTACGCGCGAGCCTTTCTCGCAGATTTCATATCAGGTGGGTTTCACCGACCCGAAGTATTTCAGCAAGTGCTTCAAGAAGCACACGGGAATGTCGCCATCCGAATACCGCAAGGCATCGCAGAACGAATAGCTGTCTCGTAGCTATATACACGCATTTTTATAGAGGCATCGGTTGCCTTTTATATTGAAGTGTATCTATTTTTATCATGTCTCGCCCCACCATGAAGGGAACGCTCCCTACGTGGTGGGTATTTTTGTACGCCATGCGTTTTTTATGCGTATAAAAACTATCGGAAGTCCCTGTTTTACCCTGTTTGCGATAGTTTTTACCCCTTATATTTTTTGTTTGCCGATTAATTTTGCGATAAAGAAATTCAAAAACTATAATAAACTTGGCTCATCTACTATAATAAACAATACATCTACTATAATGAACTTGACTCATCTACTATAATTTTAAAAAGAAAATTATCAAAAGAATTACATTTTGTTTTATTAGTTTTAGCCTTCGTCTCCACTCTATCGTCAGGGAGACGGAGGTTTTTTTGTTGTTTATGAAAAGAATTACATTTATTAACAGCGGTGTTTGATAATTATTTGTATCTTTGCATATTACTTCTGTATTGTTACATTTACTGACGATAATCAAAAAAATAAAATGAAAACTAACTATGAATTGCGCTATGCAGCCCATCCCGAGGATGTGCGCCATTATGATACGGCACGGTTGCGTCGCGATTTCCTGATAGAGACTTTGTTTGTGAAAGACGAGGCAAACATGGTGTATTCAATGTATGACCGCATTGTCGTGGGTGGCGTTATGCCGGTGGACGAGGCCGTCAAATTGGAGGCCATCGACCCTTTGAAGGCGGAATACTTCACAAGCAGACGCGAGGTTGGCGTGTTCAACGTCGGCGGCGAGGGTACTGTGAAGGTTGGCGACGAGACTTTCGAGATGGGATATAAGGATGCATTATATATAGGTAGTGGCGACCGTGATGTCGTTTTCGAGAGCAAGGACGCGGCAACTCCTGCGAAATTCTATTTCAACTCGGCCACGGCACACAAGGAATATCCGTGCAAGAAGGTGTCGAAGCAGGATGCGGTGAGCGTCCACATGGGTTCGCTGGAGATGAGCAACGAACGGACGATAAACAAGATGCTCGTGAATCAGGTGGTGCCGACGTGCCAGTTGCAGATGGGAATGACCGAGCTGGCTACGGGAAGCGTGTGGAACACGATGCCGGCGCATATCCACAGTAGGAGAATGGAGGCTTACTTCTATTTTGAAGTGCCCGAAGGACAGGCCGTATGCCATATAATGGGTGAGCCGCAGGAAACCCGCCATATATGGATGAAGGGTGAACAGGCGGTGCTTTCGCCGGAATGGAGTATCCATAGCGCGGCTGCCACGCACAACTATACGTTTATCTGGGGCATGGGCGGTGAGAACTTAGACTACGGCGACCAGGATTTCTTCGAGATAACGGAACTGAGATAGGAGAGAGGGAGTAAAGGAGAAAGGAGTGAGAGGTAAGAGAAATCCTGTTATATCAGTGTTTCGTGCGTTTCGCTCGTATTATAAATCACATAAGAGGGAAGTATGAAGAGGGAAGAGTGAAGAATCCAAAACCTTGATAAATATAAAAAGGTAGCAACTCGTCAACTTGCCAACTAAAAAGACATTTGTCAGAACTCCTGAACTCCTGTCTACTGTCTCCTATAATATATAAGGAATGGCAAACCCTTGAAACAATAATTTAACAATCAAAAAAACAATGGAAAGTTTAAAAGCATTTTCACTTGAAGGTAAGAACGCCTGGATTACCGGCGCATCTTACGGTATCGGCTTCAACATTGCAAAGGCATTTGTTGCTGCCGGCGTAAAGAACATCATCTTCAACGACATTAACGAGGCTGCACTTGAGCGCGGTCTGGCCAACTATAAGGAGGCCGGTATCGAGAACGTACACGGCTATGTGTGCGACGTTACTAAGGAAGACGACGTTAAGGCTCTCGTGGAGAAGATTCACGCAGAGGTCGGCAACATCGACATCCTCGTGAACAACGCAGGTATCATCAAGCGTATTCCTATGCACGAGATGAAGCGCGCAGAGTTCCAGCAGGTTATCGACATCGACCTCGTAGGCCCGTTCATCGTTTCTGCCGCCGTGCTTCCTGAGATGATGGAGCGCAAGGAGGGTAAGATAATCAACATCTGCTCTATGATGTCTGAGCTCGGACGTGAGACTGTATCGGCTTACGCTGCCGCTAAGGGTGGATTGAAGATGCTTACACGCAACATCTGCTCAGAGTACGGAGAGTACAATATCCAGTGTAACGGTATCGGTCCGGGTTACATCGCTACTCCGCAGACAGCCCCGCTTCGCGAGCGTCAGGCAGACGGCAGCCGTCATCCGTTCGACAGTTTCATCTGCGCCAAGACTCCGGCAGGCCGCTGGCTCGACCCGTCTGAACTCGGCGGTCCGGCAGTGTTCCTCGCTTCTAAGGCTTCCGACGCTGTAAACGGCCACGTACTCTATGTGGACGGCGGTATCCTTGCCTATATCGGTAAGCAGCCTAAGTAAGGGATAGAAGTTCCGTATGTTTGTTGCATGATGTCGGCAAACGGTATGGCGAGTGGGTAAGCCGTTCGCATAGGATGACGGTTGTGTCGCTGTAACTTTCGGAACGTAAATGTATAAATTGAAAATTCGTCGAACTCACGTTAAAGAAGAAACTGTGTCGTAATTACTTTTACGGTGCAGTTTTTTTTGTTTTTTATTAAATATCAGTCGCTTACGCGTTATTACCGATGCTTAATTTTGTGGATAATTTGTCAAAAGAATCTTTGCGTTTCTTCTCACCTATCTATATTCGCCTTCCCCCCTGTTTATTTGTAACTGGTTGATTATTAAGGATATAACTTTTTGACGCTCCAAAAAAGTCTATATCCTCGGATATTAGTTTTCGATAAGGCTTGTAATGTGTTGTCAAATTGTCTAATTTTGTAACCGTTAAGAATTTGAAAACTTAAACGGAAATGTCATAGCCAATATGGCTTTAAATAAATAGTAACTTATTATCAATAATTGTATTGTAACCTTCAAGCTAAAAACAAATGAGTAAAATAAAAATATTAAAGTCATTAACCTTATTGCTCGCTCTTGTGCTTTCGGGAGCTGGTGATGTTACCGCACAATCCACTGGCGTGTACGTTGGCGGACATATCCGCCGTGAGCGTCCGGCAACCATAGAGAAGTTGCGTAACTCAGGATTTACATACGTCATACTCTTCAATGTCAACGTGGAGTCAGACGGTACGCTGACTACTGATGGTGAGACGGTGTGCAAGGACGGCAAGTATGTGTTTGGAAATACACAGCCCGATTATGTGTCAGACATAAAAAAACTGAAGCAGTCGCCTACCACCATTAGCAGAATAGAAATATGTATAGGTGGTTGGGGAAACGAGTCTTATATACGCATCAAGGATCTTATAAACAGCGGTGGGACTGGCAGTGGCTCCATTCTATACAGGAACTTTAAGGCTCTGAAAGATGCCATACCCGAGATTGATGCCGTGAACAATGACGATGAGCATTGCTATGACGTTAGTACGGCTGTGAAGTTCCATCAGATGATGTATGACCTTGGATATAAAACAACCGTCGCGCCATACACGAATCATGGATTTTGGGAGAGTCTTGTCTCACAACTCGGAGACAGATGCGACAGGATACTCATACAGTGCTATGATGGCGGTGCGGGAAACAATCCCTCTGACTGGCACTTCGGCAATAGAGTGTTGCACGCCGGCAGGATGAACTATCAGGAAGGCGGCGTGGATGCCTGCGTGGCACAGATGGAATCGTGGAAGAATAACAACGGTGTGAGTGGCGGTTTTATATGGGTTTATAATGACGAGACATGGAACCTTAACCGGTGGGCGACAAGGATGTTGCGCGTGTTCGGCACTAAATCGTCTGATGACGGAAGAGTAACGCTCTATGCTGATTCAGACTATAGAGGCTATTCCAAGTCCTTGCCGGAGGGGAACTATACACAGGCAGACCTCGCGATGTATGGCATTACAGCCAAAGATATATCTTCATTGAAGGTTACAAAGGGCTTTAAGGTTACGCTCTATGAGAATGCTGACCTCACGGGCGGCTCGAAGAGCTGGACTTCTGATGCGTCTTTTGTGGGGGAGGATTGGAACGATAAAGCCAGTTCGTTGAGGATTGAACCTTACGGGAAGAGCGGTATGTCTGGCAATTTCAAACTGCAGAATCGCAACAGTGGCAAGTTTCTCGACCTTGACAACAACAGCACTTCCAACAATACCGCCATCGTTCAGTATGACGATGAGGGTGTCGAAGCCTCCCAGACTTGGACACTGACCGAGGTTGACGGTGGCAGGGGTGTGTATTCCATCTGTGCATACGGTAACAAGGGGCGCGGTATGGACGTTGTAGACTGGTCTAAGGACAATGGTGCTCAGGTGCAGCTCTACGACTATTTGGGCAACAATCACCAGCAGTTTATCCTCTATGACCACGGTGATGGTTACTACCAGCTTGTAGCCCGCAATAGCGGCAAGGTAGTCGAGATACCCAGTTCGAGCAAGAACAACGGCGAGTGGATAAAGATTTACGACAACAATGGCAGTGCGACTCAGCAGTGGTCATTGGTAGAGAATACCTGTACTGAAGCCTCTGCGGTTACCCTTTATGTTGACGCCGACTATAAAGGAAAGGCCGTTACGCTCTCCGAGGGCGAGTACTCCCTCAGCCGTCTTGGTCTTTTCAACGTGAAGGACAATGATATGAGTTCTCTGAAGGTTACTCCCGGCTTCAAGGCCATAATTTATGAGGATGACAATTTTGGCGGTATGAGTAAGTCTTATACCTCGTCCACATCTTCTGTAGGTGGAGATTGGAACGACAAGATGTCGTCTATCCGTGTAGAAGTATGCGGTCAATCCGGTCTTGTTGGAGACTATAAACTTCAGAACCGCAACAGCGGTAAGTTTCTCGATCTTGAGAACAACAGCACAGCCAACAATACCGCCATTATCCAGTATGACGATGAGGGTACAGACGCCTCCCAGATATGGGTTCTGACCGAGGTTGAGAGCGGTAAAGGCGTATATTCCATCTGTACATCATCCGCCCGCCGTCAGGGAATGGACGTTGCCGATTGGTCTCGTGCCAACGGTGCTCAGGTTCAAGTTTACGAATATTTGGGCGGCAGAAACCAGCAGTTTATCATTGTCGATAGAGGCGAAGGCTACTATCAGCTTGTGTCCCGTCTCAGCGGCAAGGTAGTAGAGATTCCTAATTCGCGCACGGACAATGGAGAGTGGATAAAGCTCTATGATAACAACGGTACGGCTACCCAACAGTGGAAGTTTATCGAGCCTTCGGTTTATGTTGGTATAGGCAATGTCGGCGGCGTAGCAGGAGTGAACGTATCTCAGAACGGAAATACCATCATAGTGAATGGTGCGAAGGGTAAAAATATTGCTGTTTACGGCGTGAGCGGTAGAATGGTGCAGAGCTTAACAGCTCAGTCGGACAGGCTTCGGATAACTCTCGATGATATTCCTTCGGGTATATATATAATACGGATAGCGCGTGAGGTGTTCAAGATAAAACTCTGATGGCAATAAATAATTGTCCTTTGAATAAAATCTAACTATTATCATTATGAAATTAAAAACTCTATTAATCTTTTTATCACTATTCATGGTTACATTGTTGTGGGCTGATCCTGTCTCGCAAAATGTTGCGCGCGAGAAGGCAATCCGTTTTGTCAGTAAATATGGCAAGACAATAGCCCAGAACGCCAAAAATATGTATTATGCATCAGGTAAGGCGCAGGTAAAGAAGATGCCGTATTATGTGTTCAATACAAGTGATAACAATGGCTTCGTGATTGTTTCGGGTGATGACCGTACGGCTGAGATCCTTGCTTACTCGGAGGAAAGTAATTTTGACGCAGGTGATATTCCCGAGAATATGAGTGCATGGCTTAGTTATTATGCAGATGTGATAGGTTCGTTGGAGAAGAATACACCAGTTAAGGCAAAATCAATATATTATGATACACCAATGAATTCATATGGTGCCATTGCGCCACTGCTATCTTGCACTTGGAATCAAGGCAGTCCATATTATGATCGCTGTCCGTTGGTAGAAGGGCGTAGATGCTATACAGGGTGTGTATGTACGGCTGCTGTACAGGTCATGTATTTCCATAAATGGCCTCAGGCGGCTTCAACCAACATTCCGGCTCATTCATTCACATATAATAATATAAGGTATACAGAAAATGAGCTTCCTTCAGTTACATTTGATTGGAACAGCATGAAAGACAGCTATAGTGATGGTGAGACTGGGCAGCCGGCTACGGCTGTTGCTGTACTAATGCAGTATGTAGGACAGGCTATCAAGTCAGGTTATGGTCCTAACGGTACAGGTTCAAGTTTCACGGAAGTAGAGTATGCATTGAAAAACAATTTCGGTTATGACGGTAATATACAGCATCTCTTTCGCTCGAACTATAATACTCAGGCATGGGAAGAAATGATGTGCCGCGAATTGGCAGAGCGCAGGCCTGTACTTTATGCTGGAACGTCGAGTGGTGGCGCACACGCTTTCGTGTGCGATGGTTACGATGGCAACGGACTATTTCATATCAACTGGGGATGGGGCGGTATGTGCAACGGTTACTTCAAACTGTCTGTATTGAATCCTGACGACAACAGTGGTATGGGAGCAAGTAGCTCGAACGATGGTTATTCTATGAATCAGGATGTATTGATTGGCATACAACCGCCGTCAGCTCATACAGACAATCCTGTCGCTACATTCTATTCTGATACTAATTATAACGGTAAGGCAGTAGACTTGCCAGAAGGAGAGTTTAACCTTTCCGCTCTCCAGTCATACGGTATATCAAACGATGATATAGCGTCCCTGAAAGTTAAGACAGGCTTCAAAGTCGTGGTTTACGAGAATGATAACTTTGGAGGAAAGACTAAATCCTACACCGCTTCGATTGATGATATGGGCGTAGAATGGCGTGATGAGGTGTCGTCTATTAAAATTGAACCTTACGGGAAGAGCGGTATGTCTGGCAATTTCAAACTGCAGAATCGCAACAGTGGCAAGTTTCTCGACCTTGACAACAACAGCACTTCCAACAATACCGCCATCGTTCAGTATGACGATGAGGGTGTCGAAGCCTCCCAGACTTGGACACTGACCGAGGTTGACGGTGGCAGGGGTGTGTATTCCATCTGTGCATACGGTAACAAGGGGCGCGGTATGGACGTTGTAGACTGGTCTAAGGACAATGGTGCTCAGGTGCAGCTCTACGACTATTTGGGCAACAATCACCAGCAGTTTATCCTCTATGACCACGGTGATGGTTACTACCAGCTTGTAGCCCGCAATAGCGGCAAGGTAGTCGAGATACCCAGTTCGAGCAAGAACAACGGCGAGTGGATAAAGATTTACGACAACAATGGCAGTGCGACTCAGCAGTGGTCATTGGTAGAGAATACCTGTACTGAAGCCTCTGCGGTTACCCTTTATGTTGACGCCGACTATAAAGGAAAGGCCGTTACGCTCTCCGAGGGCGAGTACTCCCTCAGCCGTCTTGGTCTTTTCAACGTGAAGGACAATGATATGAGTTCTCTGAAGGTTACTCCCGGCTTCAAGGCCATAATTTATGAGGATGACAATTTTGGCGGTATGAGTAAGTCTTATACCTCGTCCACATCTTCTGTAGGTGGAGATTGGAACGACAAGATGTCGTCTATCCGTGTAGAAGTATGCGGTCAATCCGGTCTTGTTGGAGACTATAAACTTCAGAACCGCAACAGCGGTAAGTTTCTCGATCTTGAGAACAACAGCACAGCCAACAATACCGCCATTATCCAGTATGACGATGAGGGTACAGACGCCTCCCAGATATGGGTTCTGACCGAGGTTGAGAGCGGTAAAGGCGTATATTCCATCTGTACATCATCCGCCCGCCGTCAGGGAATGGACGTTGCCGATTGGTCTCGTGCCAACGGTGCTCAGGTTCAAGTTTACGAATATTTGGGCGGCAGAAACCAGCAGTTTATCATTGTCGATAGAGGCGAAGGCTACTATCAGCTTGTGTCCCGTCTCAGCGGCAAGGTAGTAGAGATTCCTAATTCGCGCACGGACAATGGAGAGTGGATAAAGCTCTATGATAACAACGGTACGGCTACCCAACAGTGGAAGTTTATCGAGCCTTCGGTTTATGTTGGTATAGGCAATGTCGGCGGCGTAGCAGGAGTGAACGTATCTCAGAACGGAAATACCATCATAGTGAATGGTGCGAAGGGTAAAAATATTGCTGTTTACGGCGTGAGCGGTATGCTTTTGTATTCCGCTCCGATAGATTCCGATAGCTATTCTATATTGATGAGCGATATGTCGACAGGTGTCTATATTGTGAAGATAGACTCAGTTACCTATAAGATACTCATTAAACGATGAAAAAATCATTTTCTAACTATCAAGAATATTAATTATGAAAAAACCTTGTTTTATTTTACTGTTGGCACTTCTTTGTTGCGTAATGCAGAAAGTCACTGCGCAGAATATTCCAATTGAAATTGTAAACAACTCGGTATTTCCTGATGACAAAGTATATGTCGCTATCATCGGAAAGAAAGTAAGCGATGATACACCTATATATTACGACCTCGCAAGTAATAACGCGGGCGATGCTTCGCTCAAAGCTTTGACTACTGATCTCAACACCCTGCATAAAGAAGGAGGAGACAGAGGTTATGCTAATGTGTTCACCACGCTCGACAGAATAAAGAACAATACCGTATACGTAGACAAAACTCATGCCTGCCGTATGTTCTTCGGGTTCAACTCGCCACTTTATCTCCATGTAAACGATAATAACGGAGGATATGCCGGAGCCGATATGCAGAATCCTACCGACCCCAATATTGACGTGCGTTGGGAACTGATAGAGTTCACTTACGACCGGTATGGTGTGATGTTCATCAATACAACACGTGTGGACGCATTCCAATATCCTATGGGACTTGAACTCTACGGTAACGCTGCGGCTGGTGCCAACAACCCATATACCAAGCGTGGTGAGGTAAATACCTATGAGGAGATTATCAATCGCTGGCGTGCGGAGAACGGAGGTAATATCTTCTCCAACTGTCTGAAGAACAAGATAACAAAGGATAATCTTGGCGGAATCATCATGCAACCGTCTAAAGTGGGTGAGGTGAAGAATCAGGGCTATTTCGATGAATATATCAACCGTATATGGAGAGAGTTCAGCTCAAAGGACATATATGTGGATATGGGCGATCAGTTAGGATTCTGGCGTGGCAGAGTGAATGGCAATAACTTCGTTCTGACAAGCGAAGCTGGTCCACGCAAGGGGCAGACTGCCGTTGTTGGTAAGCCGACAACCATTGATGTGATAGAAGGCGCGGGCGAATTTGCAAGATTCAATGGCAATGATGCCGACCTGCCCGTACAGGCGATGTTCTGCGGAGCGATGAATCGTGGCGTGATAAGGACAAATCTTGCAAGCGGCGAGTTGCAGCGCTGGGGCGATACCGGAAGTTTCTTCAAAACCGATATATGCAACCCTTACGTGAAATTCTTCCATAAGACAGATATCAGCCATGATGGCTATACTTACGCATTTGCTTATGATGACACTTTCGACCAAAGTGCGACGTGTGCTACCAGTTATCCAGAACGTGCGGTGGTTACACTCGGAGGCTTTTGCGGCCAAACAGATCCGATAACCCCACAGCCTGAGATTTCTGCCGCACCTAAACCCGTACATCCGGCAGCCAATGTGAAATCGGTCTACAGCGACAGTTACACCTCGCTCGTCCCTGGTATGTTTATAGGCTCTTGGTCGCAACAGACTGCGACTCAGGAGATAGTCCTCGATGGCGATAAAGCATTAAAAAATACAAATTTCAACTATGTAGGAATAGAATTCGGCGGTGGCGAGATTAATGCGCCTGATATGGAATACATTCATCTTGATGTTTATCCGCTTTCTTCTTTTACGTTGAACGTTTATCCGATATGCTACAACAACGATGAGAGCGTCAATGATTTATTGAAGAAACCGATATCTCTTACAGCCAACCAATGGAACTCTGTAGATATTCCAATGACTGATTTCAGCGGTCTTAACTCTTCGCGGATATTCCAGTTTAAGTTTGATAACGGTAATGGTGAGACATTCTATCTCGACAACTTATATTTCTATAAGAATGGTTTGCCTGACGGAATAAACGCCATTGAGGCGGCTGTACAGAACACTGGGACTTGGTATAACCTGTGGGGACAGAGGCAGAGCGGTGACGCTGCTTCGTTGCCAAAGGGCGTGTATATTCACAACGGGAAGAAAATACTGGTTAAATAATGCGTGGAAAGCACGGCACTTACTTAATACGGCGTGAGTTATAGGTTATTCTCATTGCTTTGGGAAAGCAAAGGAACTCCTGTTAATATTCAAACATAATGTAAAAGCAAAAACGCGAAAATTTCTTCTATTTGAGGCTCTTTCGAAGAAATTTTCGCGTTTTTAATCATTATGATAATGAAGTGCGATGCGATTGCTATTTTTTTTATGAACAAAAGGGATATAAATATGATAAGACTGAATATTCTTCTAAAGATAATTCCGTGTGTGGTGTTGTCGCTACCGGCATTTGCCGTAGTCTCTGCACAAAAGGCCCATATCTACACAACTACGGAAGACGGCACTAAATTGTTGTCGGAAACGGTGATGAACACAACGATTGGTAGCCCGACGACAAATTATGTGCGTATTAATGCCGCCAAGAACTATCAGATGATAGATGGTTTCGGATTCGCTCTTACAGGTGGTTCATGTTATAATCTAATGAGAATGAGTGCGGAAGAGCGTGCCACGTTACTTACGAAGATTTTCTCCGAGAGCCGAGGCTATGGCGCAAGCTATGTGCGTATAAGTATTGGATGCAGTGATTTCTCACGGTCGCGCTACACTCTTTGTGACACAAAAGGAATAGAACATTTTGCTCTTCAGAGTGAAGAAACAGACTATGTGATACCCGTTTTGAGGGAGGTTATGGCGATAAACCCAAAACTGAAGGTTATAGCTGCGCCGTGGACTGCGCCACGATGGATGAAGGTGAGCGACAAGAACGGCTCTGTTCCGTATGACAATTATGTGGGTGGACATCTCAATAAGGCTTATTATGCCGATTATGCTGAGTATTTCGTGAGGTTCGTGAAGGCTATGAGGGACAACGGTATCACCATCAATGCCGTGACTTCTCAGAACGAACCTGGTAATGGTGCAAATGAAGGAGGAGCTATGCTTATGGACGCTGACGAGGAGGCTGCTTTTGTTAGAGTCCTCGCGTCGGCTTTCCACAATGCCGGATTGAATACAAATATATATGTGTTCGATCATAATTTTGATAATGAACAACACGCTGAGCAGGTTATTTCTTATCTGAAATCATCGTCATTTCTTGGTGACGACCTTGTGTCGGGTGCCGCATTTCATAATTATGGTGGTGATCCGGCAGCTATGGCGACATTCCACAACAATACTGGAAAGACTGCTATATATACCGAGACAAGTATCGGTACGTGGAATGATGGGCGCAATCTGAACGGGAAACTATGTGGGGAGTTCAATTGGTCGGGACTGCGCGCGTTGCAGAATTATTGCAGCGGATTTATCGCATGGAATCTGATACTCGACTATAGTGGCAGACCGACCACATTGTCCAATAGTTCTGTGTATGGAAATATAGAGATTAATCCCTCAGACTATTCGCTTGCGTCGGTACGCTATAACCGTGATTACTATATAGTATGCCAACTATCAGCGGTTATCCGTCCTGGAGCAGTGAGGTGTGATTATATGGATAATGGTGTGCCAAGAGATGATTGGGATCTTAATTATGTTGCGTTGAAGAATCTGGATGGCACCATAGCCTTTGTTATCAGCAACAAAACATCTACAAGCAGACATATAAATCTTGCCTCGGACGGCGAGTATGTGAATGTTAGCATACCGGCAAAGAGTGTTGTCTCTGTTCTCTTGGGCGATACAGAACAAGGCTCTTTGGCATTTGACGGTGTGCGGATGACACCTTCCGATGATTGGAAGAGTTTTTCTGTAAATGTATATCTCGAAAGAGGAAAAACCTATACGGCGACAGGTGATGATGCCTTCTTGGCGGCAGATTTCTATGAGGATCCTGACTTTTTTGTTAAATCAGGTGGCGGCCGCTTCACGTTCTTGGCTCTCAGTGGTTATTATAACATCAAGTTTGTGCCGGAAACGAAGAGTTTCCGTATATATGCCATCAGTGAGAATGGTAATCCGTTGAGCCTTAATGACGATGGAACCGGGGCGTTGTGGGCTATCGGCAGTGAAGGATTGCATAAACCATTATATGGCTATATAAGCAATCAAGGCTGGTGGACAGATACAGACCATGCTACGTGTCTTGCTCCAGTGGACAATAGGAAATATCAAATGACACTTACGATAGGCCGGCAGCTTAAAGCTGACAATGTAGATTTCAAGTTCTTCGGACAAGCGGGATGGGGTACTGAGCTTAGTCCTGTCAGTGACTACAAGATTTCTTCTGCGAGTAATGCTTTTCTAATAGGAAATAAAGCGGTAAACGGTCATGATGACGGCAATGTGTATGTGGCTGACGGCGTAACGTTGCAGGATGGCAAGACATACCGTTTCACAGTTGATATGTCTGTCCCTTCATGCCCAGTTATGTATGTAGATGACATATCGACAGGCATAAGTCTGCCTGCGGCGGATGCAGAAAAGCATTCTGTCCGATGGTTTACGCTTTCGGGAGTTGGGGTTGACAAACCACGTTCTAAGGGCGTTTATATCTGTAATGGCAGGAAAATTATGATAAAGATAAAATAGTGATAAAGTGACATGTATGAAAAAGGGGCATATAAAGCGGGTTGTGCTTTATATGCCCCTTCCTTATTAAATGTAATTATTGTATTACAATCTTAATGTTCCTCTCCGCACGTGTTCCCTTTGTGTCTGTTGCGCTGATGTTTGCGATGTAAATGCCTTTGGACAGGCCGTCCGTTGAAGGCACCTGATGTATCGTTCCGTCGGCGGTGAGACCGGTGAAGTGGGCTGTTTGCGTTCCCGACACATTATATATAGATAATGTGCCGTCGCTCCACGAGCCGGGTATGGCGTAAGAGAACATTGATGTGGCAGGCGAATACTCCAGCGTCAGGGCGGAGTTGCTGTTCGAAATATCCTCGATACCGGTTGCCGATGAGGCTATGAGCAGCGATGTCTGCCTGTCGTCCGACCGTACCTCGGCTTTCAGATAGAGGGTGTTGTCGGGTGAAAGGTAGTAGACGCCCTTGTCTGCCGCATCAAACTCAGCCTTGCTTGAAACCTTTGCAAGGCTTGAGGTCTGCGCCGCAACGTTCTGCTCCACATGGTTTATATTGTTAGTATATCCCGGAACAGTGAAGGTATAGACCCGCGATGAAGGCATACCTGCATAGCCTTGTCCTTCGTTGGTGACGGAGATGGTGTGTCCCGAAGCAGAACCGGACCCCTCGAAGCGTGTGATGGCGTATGCACCGTCTGTGAGCGAGGTCGTGGACTGATGGTCGTCGTCAAAGAACATTGAGGTAACGGTCTGGTTGTTGTCATCCATAAGATATGTTACCGACAGCCGGGAGTTGTCTATTTCGTTTGTATTTGTAAACGTGGGTTGCGAGAATCGCGCGATGAAAGACCCTTTGCGGCCGAAGTGCGGCAGAGTTTCTAATGGTGCGCTGTAATCAATTGTTGTCCCGCCGTTGTATGTCTTGGTGAGGTCATTGAGGTCAACCCATTTCCCAGAGGGGAATGTTATCTTGCGCGAAGAGCTGTTGTCCAGTACCGGAGCGACGAGAATATCGCGTCCCCAAAGGTATTCATCAATGCTGTTGCGCAGAGTGCTGTTGTCTGTATCGTAGAAATTTACCGGTCGTGCGAGCGGTGTTCCCTTTGTGGCGTTCTCGTATGCGAGGGTATAGGTGTAAGGCAGGTAACTGTATCTCATGTTGATATAGTTCCTGACATCGTTTAGCACAGAGGCGTAGCAGTTGTTGTAAGGCTCAGGCAGATATGTGGAGTGTGTTCTCATCATAGGAGAGAATACAGCCATCTCAATCCAGCGCAGGTACAGGCTTGGGTTGGTGTAGTTGTTGTCTACGGAGAAACCGCCCACGTCGGATCCCATATAGCCTATGCCCGACATTCCCGCACTCACCAATGCCGGCACTTGCGCCTGCAGTCCTGCCCAACTTCGTTTAATATCTCCTGTCCACGGGAATACGGAGTAGCGTTGCATACCCGATGTCCCGGCGCGTGGCATCAGGAACGGACGCACATTGGGGAAGTCCTCCTTGAGTCCGCGGTAGACGCGTTCAATCCATAGGTTGCCGAATTCGTTGTGCACCTGCTCCACGGTTCCGCCCTTATGGTGTGAGTCACCGTCGTGCCTCTCCGGTTCGCCGAGGTCGAGCCACCATCCGCCGACGCCCTCTTCGGTTCTCGCCTTATAGAACTGCCACATCCAGTCCATCGCCTCGGGGTTGGTGGCGTCTATCAGGCCTACCTTGTTTGCGCCGAGCCATCCCATGTCTGCCACGTCCTCATCGGCGAAATAGCCTTTCTGACGGAGCGGCTCGTAGTTCACGGTGTTGGAAGTGAAGAACGGTTCGGTGATGCAGATGGTCTTTACGCCCTGCCGGCTGAAGTTGGAGAGCATCTCCTGCGGGTTGTTCCACTTCGCTTTATACCAGTCGAGATTTCCCATTCCCGAGTTCTCCGCGCCCTGCCAGTATAGGTCGAAGACGATAGCATCGATGGGCAGACTGGCTGCCTTTATGGAGTTTATCACCCCTTCGGCTTCCTGTCTTGTCCTGTATCCGTATCGGGAAGTCATGTATCCTAATGCCCAGTAAGGCGGCAACTCCTGTCTTCCGGTGAGGAAAGTGTAGTTTTCCAGCACCGACTCCATAGTCCCGTCTCCTCCGATATAATAATATGATATTGGATTTAGGCTTCCCGACTGGTATGAAGTGCCTGCCGCCGATGGCTGAAGCGTGGCGTTGCGGTAGTGGTCGTCGAAGAGAATGCCGTATCCCGATGCGGAGACGATGAACGGAACGCAGATGTTATGCGGTGCTGACCATGTGTTGTCCCAGCCGCCGGTCTGCGTGTTGTTCATCACAAGCGACCTGCCTTCGAGGTTTGTTGCCTGTCCGTTGTAGCCTGCTCCGTAGAAGGCAGCGTCGCCCATTCCCGCGAACAAGGCGCGGCGCGGTACGGAACTATTGTCCAGTCCGCCGTTCTCCTCGAGCCTGACGTTGCCGTCCTTGTCAAGGAAAGCCAGTCCGCAGTTATTTTTCGACATCCTTACCATAGCCTCGCCTGTCTTCATATACAGGCAGTTTTGGTCTTCGCTGACGCTGAAACTACATTCGGGCTGTGCGCTTACAGTTATCGACGTGCGTTCGCCGGTGTTGTCTCCGTTGGCTTGTGTGAATACCTTGAACACATATTTATTATATGGCGTGATGACAAGAGTGCCGTTCTCTGCCTTCACCGTGAGAGCCTCTGCATCGTAGGAGTGGGATATGTATTTGCCCAAAGTGCTGTTGTCTCTGCTCAGTTGGACGATTATGTCGCTTCTGTCTGCGTTTCTTCCCGTTTTGCTCGCATCGCTGTTTCTCATCACGAAGGCCAGTGCGGTGGCTTTCTCGCCGTCGTTCATGCCGAAATACGATTTGGGAGTCAGCCGTAGGGTATAGATGTCCGGGTCTGAGGCAGATCTCGTGAGCTTGTATTTTGCATCGTTGTCGCACCATCCGGAGGAATGTTTCCAGTCTGCGGAGGATGCGCTTTCAGTGGTAAGCACGCCGATGTGGCAGTACACGTCACCCGTGTATCCTTTCAGTTCCGCGTTTCCACGGGCCGCGTTATAATAAACTGTAATCTCGTCGTCTTGGGTTGCGCCTTTCGGTTCATACCAGCACAGCCGTGGATCATCTGATGTCTGTGCTGCCAAAGTGTTGACAATGAGCGTAAAGGCGAATAATAGTATTTTGCTGCTGAAATTCAAATTCATCTGAGTGATTAGGTTATATGAGTTTTAAAAATTGTATGTTTGTATCTGACTTTTCCTTTGATGTCGTGGAGTCGAAAGGCAGATGAATAATAAAAGCGACTTTAATAAGTCGCTTTTAATAATTTTGTATAATCATTATAGGTTATTTTACTGCGTCAGCGAGCTCTGCGCCAGCCTTAAACTTAGCAACCTTCTTAGCTGCGATAGTGATTTTCTGCTTTGTTGCAGGGTTGATACCCTCGCGTGCCGGACGTTCTGATACTGCAAATGTACCGAAGCCGATGAGCTGTACTTTGTCGCCATTAACGAGAGCGTTCTTGATAGCCTCTACTGTAGCGTCTAATGCTTTCTTTGAATCAGCTTTGCTAAGGCCTGCACCTGCTGCGATTGCGTCGATTAATTCTGTCTTGTTCATATTTTTCTATATTTAATGATTAAAAAATTGATATGTTTCGGTTTTTACAAGGCAAATATATAAGAATAGTTTTACAAATCAAACAAAAAATAAAAAAAAATGAAGAAATTAGCCTAAAAAACTCGTATTAACGCGGTTTTGGGGCTGTTGGCGGGATTTTTTTTCGTACTTTTGCCCTGTATTAATTAAAAATAGTCTTTTTATGCGCAATATACCGCCAATAACAAAGAATCTGCTTATCATCAACGTGATAATGTTTCTTGCCACAGAAGTGCTTAAGAGAACGGGCATTGACCTTTCCAATGTCTTGGGCTTGCATTTCTTTATGGCGAAGGACTTCGGCATCTATCAGTTGTTCACATATATGTTCATGCACGCGGGACTCACTCACCTCTTTTTTAATATGTTCGCGTTGTGGATGTTCGGATGCGTGGTGGAAGGAGTATGGGGGGCGAAGAAGTTCCTGTTCTATTATCTCCTGTGCGGCGTGGGAGCCGGACTGATGCAGGAGGGTGCGCAGTTTGTGAACTATGCCATGCAGGGATATGCGGCATACGACACTATCATGGTGAATGGAAGAATCATGCTTATGCCCGAATACCTGAACTTGTGGACAACGGTGGGAGCTTCGGGAGCCGTCTATGCCATATTGCTCGCCTTCGGAATGATATTTCCCGAGGAACGCATCTTTATCTTCCCGCTGCCTATTCCGATAAAGGCCAAGTGGTTTGTGATGATATATGTGGCTATCGAACTGTTCTCGGCTATCGGCAGCACGGGCGACGGTGTGGCTCATGTGGCGCATCTTGGCGGTATGCTTTTCGGCTTCCTGCTCATAAAGTACTGGAAAAGCCACCCTTATGGAGGGGCGGGCGACTTCGGTATGGCGCGCGGAAGGCAGTTCTTCGACCGTATGCATAGCAACTGGGAACAGCACCGTTTCCATACGACGGCGGGCAAGGCTTCGAAGCAAAACAACGATGTGCGGACAGAAAGCGATTGGGACTATAACGCCCGGAAGAAGGCAGAGCAGGACGAGATTGACCGTATTCTGGACAAGATACGCAAGAGCGGTTATGACAGTCTGACGCGGGAGGAGAAGCAACGGTTGTTTGACAGTAGCCGTAAATAAAGCGTGGTGATGGGCAAAAGGTTAAAATCATTTACGCTGAAGATGATAGGTGGGGCGAATGTCGCCACGGTTATCATTATGTTATTAATCGGTTATTCGGGTAATATCAATCCGGCGGAGCATCCTACGATAGCTTCCGTGGGTTTGTTTTTTCCTATCTTCCTCGTAATCAACCTGTTGTTTCTCGTATTCTGGATTCTGTTCTATTGGCGCGGGGCTTTGATTCCGATACTCGGCTACATCGTCGCGTATGTGCCGGTGCGCACATATATACCTTTTAATTACCCGTCGACTCCGCCCGAAGGAGCCATCAAGGTGCTTTCCTTTAACGTCTATAATTTTGCGGTTGCTGACGGTGGGCGCGGCTTGGACAATGGAATCGTGGACTATATCCTAAACAGCGGTGCCGATATCGTATGCTTGCAGGAGGCTGCCATGCACGTATTGGACCTTGAAGAGGTCGCTCCGGTACTGAAAAAGGAATATCCCCACAGTATCGTTTATGGAGCCGACTCCAACCAGGACTGCCTTTCCATCTTCACAAAGTACCCCATTCTGCGCGCCGAACGCATCAAATACGACTCGGATTCCAATCTTAGTCTTGCTTATTACCTCAATATTGACGGTGAGGAAGTGCTTGTGGTGAACAATCACTTCGAGTCCAACAAGCTTAATCAGGAGGATAAGGACAAGTTCAAGAGTATAGTTAAGGGCAAGATGGATAACGATTCGGTACGCACCGAGTCGAAATTGCTGCTCGGAAAACTCTCCGGCGCTGTCAAGGTGCGCGCTCCTCAGGTGCAGAAAGTGGCCGACTACATCGAGAAAACACGTAAAGAGCGTGGTATCAGTGCAATAGTGTGCGGCGATTTCAACGACACCCCCATTTCATTCTCGCATAAGAAACTGTCCGAAAACCTCACGGATTGCTACGTGGCAAGCGGCAACGGCCCGGGTTTTTCCTATCATCGGGCCGGTATGTTTGTGCGTATCGACAACATCTTCTGCTCCGAAGAATGGCAGCCTTATGCCGCCGAGGTCGATGATAAAATAACATTGTCTGACCATTATCCTATAATTTGTTGGCTAAAATACCAATCTAACCCTAAATAAAACGTCTTAAATTTTCCAAAGTGTGAAAAAATCGTTATCTTTGCACACTATTGAAATCTAAAATCAAATAATAAAATAAAAAATGCAAAACAAAGGATTAGTAATTTGTGTAGCCGTCATGCTGACGCTCGCAAGTATCTTCTACCTCTCGTTCTCGGTAGCAACAAGCTACTATGACAAACAGGCAGCTAAGATTGAAGACCCTATTGCGCAGCAGGATTACAAGGATTCTGTCAAGTATTTGGGTATTTACTCTTACCAGAAGTGCTTGGAGACTCAGATAGGTCTCGGACTTGACCTTAAAGGCGGTATGAATGTCATCCTTGAAGTGTCTGTGCCTGACGTTATCGAAGTGCTCGCCGACCACAAGAATGACCCAATTTTCGTTAAGTCATTAAAGGAGGCGCGTCAGCAGGAAGAGACAAGTCAGAGCGACTTTATATCTCTTTTCATCGACGCCTACAAGAAGAACTCCAACGGCGGACGCCTCGCGACAGTGTTTGCAACACAGCAGCTTAAGGGCAAGGTAAGCACTCAGAGTTCTGACAGTGAAGTCGAGAAGGTGCTGCGCGAGGAAGTGCAGTCGGCCATCGACAACTCTTTCAACGTTGTGCGCAACCGTATCGACAAGTTCGGAGTAGTTCAGCCTAACATCCAGAAGCTCGAAGGACAGGAAGGACGCATCATGGTTGAGATGCCGGGTATCCGCGAACCGGAGCGTATGCGTAAGCTCTTGCAGGGTAGCGCAAACCTCGAGTTCTGGGAGACATACAACAATCAGGAAGTGCAGCCGTATCTCGTGCAGCTCGACCAGCATCTCGCTAACGGCGATACAAAGATTGACACCGTGAAGACCGACTCTGCCAGCGTTGCAGAAGCAAAGCCGGCAGTGGCAGAGGCAAAGGCTGAGCCGTCGAAGCTTCAGCTCAAGGGCAAGGCCGGTGCTGCCAAGACAGAGGCTGAGCAGATTGCCGAGGCTAAGAAGCACAACCCACTTCTCGCCGTACTCCAGACCATTCCGGGCGAGAGCCTGAGCCTCGTGGGCTACGCTCACGTTCGTGATACAGCCGACATCAACAAGATGTTGCATTCACAGTTGGCTAAGCAGATTCTTCCGGCAGACTTGAAACTCCTTTGGAGTGCTAAGCCGGCAGACGGCGTAAACAACAAGAACGTTTACGAGCTTCACGCTCTTAAGATTACAACATCCGACGGTCGCGCTCCGATGGAAGGCGACGTGGTGACAGACGCAAAGGATCAGTTCGACCAGTTCGGCCGTCCTGAGGTGAGCATGACGATGAACAGCGACGGCGCACGCCAGTGGGCACAGCTCACTAAGGCCAATATCGGCAAGGCTGTGGCTATCGTTCTCGACGGCGTTGTGTACTCTGCACCTCGCGTTAATCAGGAGATTGACGGCGGACAGTCATCAATCAGCGGTAGCTTCACTATCGAAGACACCAAAGACTTGGCCAATACGCTGAAATCAGGACGTATGCCGGCTCCTGCACGCATCGTACAGGAAGAGGTCGTAGGTCCTACTCTCGGTGCACAGTCAATCCAGCAGGGAATCATTTCATTTGTGATTGCATTCGTAATCCTTATGATTTACATGGTTGTGATGTACAACTTCATACCGGGTATGCTTGCAAACATCGCCCTTATCTTCAACCTCTTCTTCACATTGGGTATTCTCGCCAGCTTCCAGTCGGCTCTCACCATGCCGGGTATCGCCGGTATCGTGCTGACACTTGGTACGGCTGTGGATGCCAACGTGCTTATCTACGAGCGTATTCGTGAGGAGATGCGTGCCGGAAAGGGTATGAAACAGGCTGTAAGTGAGGGTTATGGAAATGCATTCTCGGCTATCTTCGACTCAAACTTCACATCGCTTATCACCGGTGTTATCTTGCTTGTGACCGGTACAGGACCAATCCGCGGTTTCGCGACCACATGGATTATCGGTATCATCTGCTCGTTCTTCACAGCAGTATTCCTCACACGTCTTGTATATGAGAACCGTCTGAAGAAAGATAAGTGGCTCAACCTGAAGTTCTATACAGGATTGTCCAAGAACCTTATGCAGAACACCAAGATTTCGTTCATGGGTATGTACAAGAAGAGCTTCACCATCGTGGGTGCTGCAATCGTAGTATTCTGCATCAGCTTCTTCTTACGCGGACTCAGCCGAAGCATCGACTTCACCGGTGGACGCAACTATGTAGTAACATTGTCTGCGGCACATGAGGTTGAGGACGTGCGTGCAGCATTGAACGGAGCTTTTGTAAACACTAAGGGTGAGGATGCCGGTAAGGTGGCAAACACAAGCGTCATAGCTCTCGGAACAGACGGAAAGACAGTGCGTGTGTCTACCAACTACAACATTGAGTCGAACGATCCGTTGGAGGACGACCGCGCCGAGACAATACTCTACAACGCATTGAAGAAGGCAAACCTCGTATCACAGTCGAGCGTTGAGGCCTTCAAGAATCCGGACATCCGTCAAGGTGGCTCTATCATCAGTTCTGCGAAGGTTGGTCCTTCGGTGGCTAAGGACATCACACAGGGTGCTGTCATAAGTGTCATCCTGGCGTTGGTATTCATCTTCCTGTATATTTTGTTGCGCTTCCGCAATATCGGATTCTCTTTCGGTTCGCTCGTTGCGTTGGCTTGCGACACATTGATAGTAATCGGATGCTACTCGCTCTTCTGGGGAATTGCGCCGTTCTCTCTCGAGATCGACCAGACCTTCATCGGCGCCATCCTTACCGTTATCGGTTATTCTATAAATGATAAGGTGGTAGTCTTCGACCGTATCCGTGAGAATATGCGCTTACATCCGAAGCAGGATATGCAGACTCTGTTCAACAACTCTATCAATCAGACATTGGCACGTACCTTCAACACCTCGTTCTCTACGCTCATCGTGTTGCTTAGCATCTTCATCCTCGGTGGTGACAGTATCCGCAGCTTCGCGTTTGCGATGATTCTCGGTGTCGTATTCGGTACATTGTCTTCAATCTTCATCGCTTCTCCTGTGGCTTACCTCGTGTTGGGCCGCAAGATTAAGGCAGCTGATGCAGAAGAGAAATAAACTCTGATAAAAACGTAATATCATAGAAACCGTAGGCGGGTTCAAGGCATTCAGTGCTTTGAACCCGCTTTTTTGTGGCTTGTGTATGGGGAAATGTTGACTCACCCGATAAATCTTGGGGGGCATCGGAACGACAGATATAATCTGTCCACGGTATTTTCCCGTTGAGCCGAAATGTTCTGAAAGTGGCAAGATATGTCGGATATATAAGAAAAGGGGTTGCACCGCAATCGGCGCAACCCCTTATATCTATATATGCATTACTAATGCAATCAGTGCTTTACCTTAACGGCTGCACCATTAATCATCACGACATATACCTGTCCTGTAGGAGCGGAAATCTTCATAACGTCCTTAGATGCAGTCATCTGTGCTACAGACATTCCGTTGACAGTATATACCTTGACAACATCGCCGGCCTTGAGATTCTCTATCTGAATGAATCCGTCAACATTAGATATTGTATAATCATGGTTTTCTACAGAAACAATACCGGTAGTCTCAACGACATCCACCTCATGAGCGAACTCATAAGTAGCGATGAGTGAAGACTCCTCGGCCACCTTCTTAAGGGTATATGCGTTGTCCACAACATCAGCGGTAACATCCTTGCCGTTGAGAGTAAGACTTGCGAGCGTCCAGTCGGCAGCAGGCTGCAATGATACGGTAGCGTCGCGGCCTTCGAGCACCTCGAAAGAAGTCTTTGCAAAGTTCACGAGTTCCACGTTAATCTTCTGCTTTGGCATCTTCACCACCTGATACTCTATCTCCATATAGCGGTTGAAATCAGCATCATACCCTGAACCGATGGCAAAAGTGGCACGCGGAACGCAGAGAGTATACTTGCCCAGCTCTGTGATAGCCTTGTCGAGATTGAACGTCATCTTCACAGCCTTATAGTCGCCCATTGGCAATGTGCTGATGTCGCGTCCCTGAGCGTCATACTGCACCTGAGAATTAAGGTCGGCTGTTGCTACTGTCTCGCCATTCTCGTTTACAACGTATGGTTTGCCTGTGCCATTAAAGCCGACACCTCTTGTCTCGTTAACAGTAAATTCATAAAGTTCCTCTATCATACCTGTAGCAGGAAGGATGCTTACTGCCGGCCAAGTGAGGTAGCATCCATAATATGCAGTAGTGTAAGAACCGGCCTCAACGCCGTTAGTTCCCTCAACTACACGTCCGTTAGCATCCTTTGCAGAAATCATGAACATATATTCAGCTGCGGCGCTTTTCCAGAACGAACCCGGATATATGGTCCATATTGTCTTGTCTGCGTTTGGCTTAATATCGGTGAACGTATACGTTGAAGCACCTTGTCCGCCTTCAGACGCTGTACATTTCACACTTTCTACAGGAGCCGAGAATGTGACAACGATAGGAGTTGTGACGTCTGAGATTTCAGCAGTAGGTGTTGAGATGTCTGAACCCTGTCGTGTAGTCGGAGTTATCGATACGATCTTAGCTTCACTAAACTTATAAGGCTCTGATGTACCTGTGAATTTAACCTCTACCGGTCCCCAAACCTTGTTGGCCGGGTTGTTGGCATTGTTAGAACTGTAACCGGTTATGACCGCAGTGTATTCGGTGTCTATAAAGAATTTGTTGACAGACTTGCCTGCAACAACTGTCTTATACTTACCTTTAGCAGGATCCACCTCAATATTTTTATTATACTGATTGTCATAAATCTCCATCCTGCGGATAGTGTTGCCGTCTTTATCATTGAATGCCAATGTGAGCATCACAGCCTCAGGAATGGGATTGATGTTTATTACAATCGGGTCTCCGCTCGTTATCTGATCGAGAGCAGGATTTTCCGCAAGCATATTAGAGGTCTTCACAGTGAAGCTTGTCAGCTCCAACAGGGTCTCGTCACCGCCACCCTGCTCATTACTGTTGGTATAAGTCCAGACAAAGTCGGCAGCCTCATTGCTTTCACCGTTGAGAGTCAGGAAACCTGCCGGCACATGAAGAGTATAGACCCCCGACTCTGTGATCTCCTCATTGCTGATCTTAACAATGATGTCATTGCCATATTCCTTTTCATAGAACATCGAGTTGATCTCTATATCCTTACTATACCCTTTATCGGAAGTAAGAGACAAGGTAGAGCCTGCAACGGTCGCGCCATACTCAGCCATAGTGATGTTGATGTTCGGGAATTTTGTCGCGTTCTCAAACGAGCCATTGGGTGCGACTTTAACCGTTGCGCCATCAGCGGTGCTATTCATAGCATTTACCGTAAAGTTAACGGCAGCTTGAACAGGGGAAGCAGAAGCCAATAGGGCTACCGCAACCACAAAAAGGTTGTAAAAAAACTTTCTCATAGGAAAATAAAATTTTAATGTATGTATAATGATTAAACATTGCAAATATAATATAAATATTTCATATTCACAATAAAAATACTTATTTATATATATATAGGTATATGCCAGGGTTCATCCGATAAATGCAGGGAGACACCCGGTTTCGGCCGAACAGCATAGTACTATGGCGCAGTACTTGAGTAATTCGGGCGCAGTACTCGAGTAATTCGGGTGTAGTACTCAAGTAATCGGGGCTTGAATACTCAAGTAATTTGGGCGTAGTACTCGAGTAATTCAGCCTTAAATACTTTGAGAATGGATGCAAAACGGATTATGATTGCCGTCTCCGTGCCCTCTATGCTTTCAGGTATATGCTCTGACTTTGTAATGACATATAAATCTCCGTGTCCGCTATGCCTCTGTGGTGAACGTAATCCCTCCGGATTTATCGGTTGAGCCGAACTCACGGTATATATAATGAGTCCGACGGCGTTGTGGCAACGCAGTCAAAGAGATATAAGAATGAGTGTAGGATTTACATTATCAGGAGTGTGGTCTCATCGGGAATCGAACCCGAATCTAATCTTTAGGAGAGACTTATTCTATCCATTGAACTATGAGACCCCATGCCGTTGTTGCGGACTTTGCGTCAAGAAAAGGCGCATTACGGTTGGCAAAGGTACGGCTTTTCGGGTTAATCGCAAAATAAATATATTGATTTTTTGTGCCAATAGGATTAAACTTTCGCATTTCGGCATAGTCAAAAGCATAGTATGAATAGGTTAATAGCAGTTTGCCTGCTCGTTGTCGGAGCGATAACGGCAGTAGCACAAGGTACAGTTAAGGGAAAAGTGTTGTCGAAAAGCACTAACGAACCGCTGGAATTTATTAATGTCACGGTGATGCACAAAGGACAGACGAAGATTCTGAAAGGTGCTATTACTGATATGTCGGGTAACTTTAATATTGTCGGACTGCCCAATGGCAGTTACGACATGAATGTGTCGTTCATGGGATATAAGACCGCGAAGCGCAGTTTCGTTATCTCCAACGAGGCTAAATCGAAGAATTTCGCGGTGATATATCTTGCCGATGATGCCCACACGCTGAGCGAAGTGACCGTGACGGGGCAGCGTTCGGAGATGAAGCTGGAGGTGGATAGGAAGTCGTTCAGCGTGGACCAGCAGATTTCCAACGCCGGAGGCTCGGCCAGCGAGGCTCTGGAGAATATCCCGTCGGTGGAGGTTGACAACGACGGTAACGTGTCGTTGCGCGGAAATACGAGCGTTGAGGTGTGGATAAACGGTAAGGCGAGCGGTCTGACATCCGACAACCGCGCCGAGATTCTGCAGCAGTTGCCTGCCGAGAGCATCGACCGCATTGAGGTGATAGACAACCCTTCGGCCAAATTCTCGGCAGAAGGCTCTGCCGGCATTATCAATATCGTGCTGAAGAAAGACCGCAAGGCAGGCTATTACGGTTCGGTTCAGGCTTCGGCCAACACTATGGGAGGAGCGAACACGAGCTTCAATGTCAATTATAACAGTTCGGCTCTCGACGCATACGTGAACGTGGGCTACCGCCACCGTGCCAGCGAGGGTGGGGCATTGAGCCGACAGACTTATACGCATACGAACACATACCAGAACTATGACAGCGAGTCGGACAACCGGGGAAACAACCTTTTCTCGCGTGCCGGACTGACCTGGCACGCCACCAAGAAGGATGACCTGTCGCTCAGCGGTATGATGATGAAGGGAGGGCATAACAGTCTGACCGAGACCCCGTATCATTATGGCACCATCGGCGCGCCGACGGACAACTATATGATGTTCCGCCGCAATTCGGGACGCTTCGGCATGAATATGTTCTACGGCGAGTTCAACTACCGCCACAGCTTCACCGACAGGCATTTCATCGACTTTGTCGTGGGCTATAACAAGTGGAAGGGCGACAATGACAACTATTATCAAGACTCGACGGTGTATTATAACGATGCGGCGCTGCCGACGGACTATTCGTATCAGTACCGCCCGATGCGCATGAGCAGTAACGCATGGGAGGTGAAACTCGACTATGAGAATCCGATTACTGACAGATTTAAGTTGCAGGCGGGATATAACGGCCGTTTCTCTCACGAGAATACGCCGCAGGAGAGCTTCCTTGACGGCAGTTCGTGGAATGGCGACAACGTGGTGGAGGACCGCGCTTATTATAACCGGTTTATCTATGACATGGACCTGCACGCGCTGTATGCGACACTGTCGTATAATATCGGCAAGTTCGGAGTAATGGGTGGACTGCGCGGAGAGTACTGGCGTGTGAACACGGAGAGTTACAGTTGGGAGCAGGAACACGACGCGTCGAAGCGCGAGCCGGCGTTTAAGAAGGATTATTTTGAGCTTTTCCCGAGCCTGTTCCTTTCATATCAGATTACGCCGACACAGCAGTTACAGCTCAATTACACCCGCCGCCTGCGCCGTCCGTGGGGCGGTCAGCTCAATTCCTTTAAGAATACGAGCGATGCGACGGTCATCTCGTATGGTAATCCTGAGCTGACGCCGGAGTTCTCCAACTCATTCTCGCTCAACTATCTGAAGACTTGGACGCAACATTCGCTGCTCGTGAGCGCATACTATCGTCCGACTACTGACGTGATGCAGCGCATTAACTATCAGAGCAGCGAGGACGGGCTGATGTACCAGACCAACTTCAACGTTGCGAAGAGTACGAGCACGGGTCTGGAAATGACGGCAAAGAACAAGCTCTGGCGCATCCTTGACCTTACGACGAGCGCGAATTTCTATTATTATAAGCTCAATGGCTTCGACTTCGACATCGACGGACAGACCGTTTCGGGCGAGGGTAATCATAATTTCACATGGAACGCGCGTATGCAGGCTTCGCTGATGCTGCCTTACGACATCTCTTTTCAGGCCACGGGTCGTTACCGCTCGCGCCAGGTTATCACACAGGGACACAGCGACCCGGGCTATGCCGTAGACTTGGGACTGCGCAAGAGTTTCCTCAACAAGAAATTGGTGCTTGCCGTCAACTGCCGCGATTTGCTCGACTCCCGCAAGCGCAAGAGCTACACTGAGTCTGAGACGTTCACCCGTTATCAGGAGAACTGGCGCGGTGGCCGCCGTGTGAACGTCTCTCTGACATGGAATTTCGGTAACATGAAGCAGAAACGCCGTCCGCAGCAGAACATGGAGAATCAGGAGGAGAGCTTCGGCTCACAGTATAGCGGTTCGGAAATGGAGTAGAAAAACTGATTAAGGATTGGTTAGATACAAAAACGAGAGACGTGTCTGTCGCAATAATGACAGATGCGTCTCTCGTTTTTATTATAATATATGTCCCGTTCGGGTTGTTTTTTCTTATCTGTTTTTGTCCTTCATGTTGGTTTATCCCACTTGTGAACCGGGCTTCACTCCGTCGAGCGTGGTCGTAACGTGCAGGCTGTCGTCTGCGTTCACTGCGGATAGTATCATGCCCTGACTTTCGATGCCCATCATCTTGCGAGGAGCAAAGTTCGCAACAAAGAGTACATCCTTGCCGATAAGCTGCTCCGGCTCGTAATAGGCAGCGATGCCGCTGAGGATGGTGCGGTCGATACCCGAGCCGTCATCGATAGTGAATTTGAGGAGTTTCTTCGACTTCTTCACCTTTTCGCAGTGCTTGATGTGGCCTACGCGAATGTCCAACTTCTCGAAATCCTCAAACGAAACCGTGTCTTTTATGGGCGCAGCCTTGTATGCTGCATCCTCGTTGGCCTTCTTTGTTGCTTCGAGCTTGTCGAGTTGCTGCTGAATAGTCTCGTCGTCGATTTTCTCAAACAGCAGTTCCGGCTCTGCCAACTGATGGCCGGGAGCAATCAGATCGGTCTGTCCGAGACGCTCCCATGATAACGGCGCGAGGTCAGACGTGCCTTCTTCGCCCGCCATTGTTACGTTGAGCATACCGCGGAGCTTCTTGCTTGAGAACGGAAGGAACGGCTCAAAGGCTATGGCAAGGTTGGCAACGAGTTGCAACGAGATATAAAGTATTGTCTCGACACGTTTCGGGTCGGTCTTCCAAACCTTCCACGGCTCACACTCGGTGATGTAACGGTTGCCGATGCGTGCGAGATTCATAGCCTCTTTCTGAGCGTCGCGGAACTTGAACATATCAAGAAGTTCCTCCACCTTAGCCTTTACATCTTTGAATTCCTCGAGAGCCTGCTTGTCAACATCGAGCAGTTCGCCACATTCCGGCACCACTCCGTTCCAGTATTTCTTAGTCAGTTGCAGCGCGCGGTTTACGAAGTTGCCGTACACAGCCACCAGTTCGTTGTTGTTGCGCTCCTGAAAATCCTTCCACGTGAAGTTGTTGTCTTTCGTCTCCGGAGCGTTCGCCGTGAGCACATAGCGCAGCACATCCTGCTTGCCCGGCATATCCACGAGATACTCGTGCAGCCAAACGGCCCAGTTGCGCGATGTCGAAATCTTGTCGTTCTCAAGGTTCAGGAACTCGTTTGCAGGTACGTTGTCGGGCATGATATAGTCTCCATGCGCCTTCATCATCACGGGGAAGATGATGCAGTGGAACACGATGTTGTCCTTGCCGATGAAGTGTACGAGGCGCGTTTCCTTGTCCTGCCACCACTGCTGCCATGTTCCCCACTTTTCAGGGCTCTTATCACAGAGTTCCTTAGTGTTGGAAATGTATCCTATCGGCGCATCGAACCACACGTAAAGCACCTTTCCGTCGGCTCCCTCTACAGGCACGGGGATTCCCCAATCGAGGTCGCGGGTCATCGCGCGGGGTTGTAAATCCATGTCGAGCCAGCTCTTGCACTGTCCGTAAACGTTGGTACGCCACTCCTTGTGATCTTCCAGTATCCATTGCTTCAGCCACTCCTGATACTTGCCTAAGGGCAGATACCAGTTCTTTGTAGGCTTCTTCACGAGCCCGTGGCCGGGATTGTTCTTGTTTGTCGGATTGATAAGCTCGTCCGGCGACAGTGTCGCGCCGCACTTCTCGCATTGGTCTCCGTATGCGCCCTCGGCCCCGCAGCGCGGACAAGTGCCCACGATGTTGCGGTCGGTGAGGAACTCTCCCGTAACCTCATCGCAGTATTGCTCTTCCGTTATCTCGTCCAGTTCGCCCTTGTCGTACAGTTTCCTGAAGAAATCCGATGCGAACTTATGGTGTATGTCGGACGTTGTTCTGCTGTAAATGTCGAACGAAATGCCGAACTCCTCAAACGATTTCTTAATCATTTCGTGGTATCTGTCAACCACTTCCTGCACGGTTATGCCTTCTTTCTTGGCACGGATGGTCACCGGGACACCGTGTTCGTCGGACCCGCCGATAAACACCACATCCTTGTTTTTCAGTCTCAGATACCGCACGTAGATGTCGGCCGGAACGTAAACTCCGGCGAGATGTCCTATATGCACGCCTCCGTTGGCATACGGCAGAGCCGCCGTCACGGTCGTGCGCTTATAATTCTTCTGTTCCATCGTAATCTTCTGCTGTTTTGTTATTTATGTGCAAAAGTACAAATAATTATTGATAATGGTGTCATTATCTTTTTATTTTAATGCTTTCGTTATTTCCTCCATCTTCGCCATGCGCTCGAAGGAGAAGGTTTTGCCGTGCCGGTTCACGTAGTCGAACAATCGGAAGGCCTTGTCCCAAAGCATGAGGCGGTCGGCGCCGAGACGCAGGGAGCCTTCGGCATAGTATAGTTCGGCAAGCATCTCGATGCGGTGGGTGCGCTCGCCTTCATCGTATTGCTCCATCGATGCGAGCGCGTCCTCGGTGGCGGCGGTGTGATAGAACTCGTAATCGCCCACGTATTGGCGGTATAGGTCGCGCAGCATGGCGTCCTTGTCTTCGCCCTCGGGCTTCTGAAGGAACTTGCGCAGTGCGGCAGCGAACTCCTGTATCAGTCGCATGATGTAGTCTTGTTGTAACATAGATATACTTTTTCCTTAGTTTTTCTCCTTGTTGTCTTCGTTGTCCACGGCGCAGACATACTCCCATAGCTTCTTGTAGAATGGGTGACGGGTCATGGTTGGCACGTCGCCGAGGATGATGAGTTTCATCCGCGCCCGTGTTATGGCCACGTTCATGCGGCGGAGGTCCTTCAGGAAACCAATCTGTCCGTCATCGTTGGCGCGCACGAGGGATATGAGTATCACGTCGCGTTCCTGTCCCTGAAAGCCGTCAACGGTGTTTACCGTTATCAGATGACGGTATGGCTTGAAGAACTCGCGCTTCTTTATCAGTCGGCGCAGATACTGCACCTGTGCGCGGTAGGGGGAGATTACGCCCACGTCTATCCGCTCTTCCAATGTGCGTTGCTTGCCAATCTTCGTGAAATACCGCTCCAATGTTGTCAGTGTCAGTTCTGCCTCGTCCTTGTTTATGCGGCCGAAACTCTCGCCTACGAAGGATTCGCGGAAGGGATTAGAGGGTAGGGGTGATGGGGGAGAGGTAAAAGGTAAGGGGTGAGAGGTAAGAGATATGCCTTTATCCGCATCCTTTATGTCGGTATTCTCTAACCTCTCACCTCTTACCTCTAACCCCTTTATCGCCCCACTCGTATCTATCCACGTGATGGGAGTGTCGTAATCGAGTATCCCGCGGAACTTGATTTGCGGCGCACTCTCCACCATTCCGCCATAAAACCAGTCGCTTGAGAAGCGCATTATCTGTTCGTTCATGCGGTATTGCACCTTCAACAGACTCACTACCTCGGGCTTGTTCTCCACTATTCGCTCCATGAGAGTCTTGCCGAGACCGGCCCGCAGCGCAGCGATGCACTTCACCGTAGGCGGTAACTGACAGTGGTCGCCGGCAAAAACGACACGCGACACACGCCTGATGGGTATCCAGCAGGCTGCCTCCAATGCCTGGGCAGCCTCGTCGATGAACAGCGTGCCGAACTTCATTCCGTCCAGTACGTGGCTTGCCGAGCCTACAAGCGTGCAGGCTATGACGCGCGCCTCGCCGAACAGCTCCTGTCTGATGCGAATCTCCAGTTCCGTGGCACGGCTCTTCAGACGGTCCATCTTCTGATGATAGCTCTCCGAGCCGCGCTTGCGCTGGCTGCGCAACTCGCGTATCGCCTTGCGTATGCTCCACAGTTGCGGATAGTCGGGATGCGCCTCGAACCGCCGTTCGTATGTGAACGACAGCATTTTGTCGTTCACCCGCGTCGGATTGCCTATGCGCAGCACGTTGATGCCGCGGTCGACGAGCTTCTCCGAAATCCAGTCTACTGCCATATTGCTCTGCGCGCACACCATCACTTGGCTCTCGCGCATCAGCGTTTCGTTTATCGCCTCGACTAATGTGGTGGTCTTTCCCGTTCCCGGCGGACCGTGTACCACCATCACATCCTTTGCCCTCAGCACCTCGTTCACTGCCTTTTCCTGCGTCGGATTGAGCCACGGGAAACGCATCGGGGCGAAAGAGAACGTCTCGGCTTTCTGCTTAGAGTAGAACAGCTCGCGCAGGTAAGCCAGCCGTCCGTGCTTTGCGTTGATGGCACGGTCGAGCGCGTCGAACATCGTGCGGTATGAAGTTTCGTCGAAATAGAGTTGGCAGCCGATGCTCTCCGTGGAAGATTGCAGTTCCAATATCGGAGCGTTGTCGGGCACCGTCACCACCATGCGGTCGCCGTCCACGTAGCTCACGGTCGCGGTGAAGTTAAAATAGCGCAAGCCCCCCTTCCCCCCGGTGGAAGCAGTCTTGAAGAACACCACGGGTCGTCCGAACTCGAAATTATGTTCTATGTCGCCGTCTTGCGTGCGGAACACCTCAAGTGTCAGTTGGTTCAGCGAGTTATACGCGCTCTTGCCTATGCGCAGCGGAAGCCATGCGTCGCCGCGTTTCACCTTTCGCTGCATTCCTATTGTTTCGGTCTGGCGGCGGAACTCCTCCTTTTCGGAGTAGTATTCCATTTGCAGCAGCAGTTTCTGTTGCTTCAGAGCCTGTATGGATGTGGTTTCAGCCAATTTCTTATTCCTTTTCTTGCTATCCGATATTCTATTTTGTATTTTCGAAAAGCATATAATATTCTTTTTATGCAAAATTACTCGTTTTTTATCAACTAAGGACTGTTCTCGTGATTTTATTTTGTCCGATGCAGTAAAAAATGAGAGGGGACAGCCCCAAAATGCTCTTCTTTATAGAAGGAAATCAGACTATGAAAGCCTACTGTTTTGTAAAGGTTTAAGTTAAAAATCTTTACAATCAAAAATCGATTCTCTCGTACTAACGAACGTTAAATATAGGCTCCGTTACTCATTTTCGGCTGTTTTTCGACCTTAAAAATCCCAACTCAAAACTCAAAATTCGTAACTCAAAATTCTAAAACGGCCTCCGTTGGAAAAAATCGGAAGCGTTTTTCGTCGAAATTTGATGTCTGAAAAAACACGGGAAATTTCCGTTTTTAGCCGATTTAACGTTTGTTAGCTTTCAAAAGTGCCACTTTTAGAGTCCGTTTTAGGCCGTTTTGGAGTGCAACGGAGCCTCCGTTGAAGGCCAAAAGTGGCTCCGTTGCAATGCAAAAGTGGCTCCGTTGCAATTTAACGAGGCTAAAAACGCCTTCTAAAACGCCTGTTTTGGGGTTGAAATGGCATAACTCTCTGGTTGTCAAGGTTTTAGGTTAAAACTGACTAAAACGCCGTATTTTTGCGTTTTTGAGAGCAAGAGAGAGCTTGAAAGAAAAAACATCGATTTTTCAAGGGATATTTATAAAGATTTTTCATGATTCGGATAGGGATTGATTTCATAGTCGTAACGCCCGCAGACTATATTCGCATACTGCCATGCGGGCGCTTTATGTTACGACAAATTATTTAATATATTATGAATTGATTATCCAACATTGTTCAAGTCGACAAACAAACCGTGCTTCTTCCTGCGCTCAATGAGCATATCAAGGAACTGGCGCTCTTTTTTAGGGAAGTTCATACGGCGGAAGAAGATGTTCGGAATGGCCACGCCGATGGAGATGCACAGGATGATGAGCGACGCACGGATGGCGTTGTTCATACCAACCGTCACCTCGCCTACGACACCGTGCATATCTATGAACGAGAACAGGGCGCGATACATCAGCACACCGGGAATCATCGGGATAACGCTCGGAATGGAGATGCAATGGTGCGGAGTGTGTAGCCGGTGCATGGCGCGCGTGGCGATGATACTTATCAGAACGGAGCCGGCCAGCGAGCCGATGGTCGCCCCCCAGTCGAGTCCTATGTTGCCGCTGCTTGCTCCGAGACTGACGAAATTGCGCGTGCAGACGGCTATTATTCCGCCTGTCGCCACTACCCAAAGCAGCCGTTTCGGAATGTTGAATATCATTGAGAATCCCATTGCCGACACTGCCGCGGCGATGGAATACTCTATGTAGTTGTGATGCGGCGTCATCGAGAGGTCGCGCACGAAATTGTCGATGCCGCAAACCTCTATGGCGAAGGCAATGCCGAAGGCCATGGCGAGTACCGCCAGCAGAGTGTTGACGGCGCGGGTGATGCCCACCTGAACATAACCGGAAAGCATATCGTTCACAAAATTTATCAGCGGAACACCCGGAACGATAAACAGTGCGCAGGCCATGAGCGGATGCCACGGTGTGTCGGACACCATGAACGAAGGCATGGCAGATGCTATGCCGCTGGTCTCGGACAGCAGACCGAAGAGCCAGGCTATCAGTGTAGAGACGAATGCGGCCAGTCCGATGTTGAAGTACGGGTTGCTGCCTTTCGAGTTGAGAAACAACCGGAGGCGGAAACCGAGTATGGCGGCGATGGAAGCGTAAAGGAATGCCGGCCAGTCGCAGCCGAACTGTATGCAGAAGCCGCCACAGGCAAAGCCTCCTCCGACAGCCACCTGCCACGGGGTGTAGTTGCGTTTGGCCTTGCCAATGCGCTCCAGTTCCTCCTCGTATCGCTCCACCGGGTAGTCTTGCTTTATAGCGCACAGCGAGAGATTGCTTATCTTCGAGATGGCAGTCATGTCGATGCCGTGGTGCTCGCAGCGTTTGAATTTCGTGTAAGAGTGCGTCTCGTCTGAGAGGTTCACCATCAGCATATTGTAATTCACATACACGTGCAGGTTCTCTTCGGGCAAGCCGAGGTATGCTGCGGTGCGTTTCATTGTGCGTATGATGCGGCTTGTGTCCGCGGCACTTTCCGTCAGCAGACAGCCTGTGCGCAGCAGCAGGTCGAGTTTGTGGTTCAGCGTGGCTGTGATGCCGCCGTAACGGCAATGCTTCTCGTGAATCTGTTCCATTGTTCTATTATCCATTTTCGGTTGCAAAAGTAGATTATTTTCATCGAACAAACTTATGGTTGTTATTCTTTTTATCGAACGCCGCTTTCGGTGCTGCTAACTGGTGTTGCTTGATTACAGTCAAGGCGTTTAAGACTTTGGCGCGAAATTTACCTATAAATATAAATATTCTGTGGGCCGGAATAGCCTTCCGACGTTCTGCTATTGGTAAAAACGATAGCCAAAATAGAGATTATGCCATAATGATGCACATTTTATTAGTCTAAAAGTCGTACATTTGCATCGTTAAACGACGATAAAATGGAATTAAGACAATTAAGGTATTTCCTGAAAGTGGCTGAGACATTGAATTTTTCTTTGGCCAGTAAGAAACTGTTCATTACGCAAAGCACGTTGTCGCAACAGATTAGTCAGTTGGAGAAGGAACTCGGCCAAAAGCTTTTCCAGCGTAACAGCCATGAGGTGATACTCACCGAGGCGGGCCACACGCTGCTGCCTTTGGCGCACGATACGGTGAACAGCGCCAACATCTGCGTGCTGAGGCTACAGGAGCTGAAAGCCATGCTTGTGGGCGAACTGAATATCGGTGTTACGTTCTCCTTCAGCATGATAGCCACCGAAACGCTGATGGATTTCCTGAAGAAATATCCTAAGGTGAAGCTCAACGTGTGCTACGGGGCGATGGAGGAACTGATGGACAAGCTCACGAGGCATGAGCTCGACTTCGTGTTGGCATTCCGCCCGTCTGTCCGCAACGAACGTATTGATAGTCATGTGCTGTTCAACAATCGCCTGGCCGCTGTCGTTAATGAGCGTCATCCCATTGCTAAGCAAAAGCTGGTTACGCTCGACGAGATTGACCGCTTCGACCTGGCGCTGCCCACCAAAGGCTTGCAGGCACGCAACGCACTTGAGAAAATGCTCGCCAACACACGCCATTGTCTCGATGCAAAGATTGAGATGAATAATGTGAGTCTGCTGTTCAAGGTCATCCGCGAGAGCAACTACGTAACCATCCTGTCCGAATCCACCGTCATAGATCAAAGGGAACTTGTTGCCGTTCCACTTGATGTGCCTGGCAACGATATGGAGGGATGCATTCATGTGCTCAAGAACTCTTATATCAAGGCATCCGCACGGGAGTTTATCCGTATGCTCAGTTCGTCGTCCGTGATGCGGAATTTCGGTTTCAACGCATTACATGAGTAATCGCAATAAGGGAAATTGTAGGATAATCCCCAGTTAAATGGGCAGCGAGAAAGCAATAATATAATGGCTTCAACGTTTTTAATTAATCATTAGCAACATCGGGTAAATAATAATATGATATGGCAGAAGATATAAAACAAAGGGCTGGAAGAAACAGGACCCTGACGGTTTCGGCAGAAGAGATACCGGCTTTAGAGAAGTTGGTGGATAATGCTGAAAGTCTCAGAAACGGTTTTCATGATGATATGATTGTCAATGCAAACCTTCTTGACTGCTTAGATTATATCCCGGATGGATATTTTGATTTGATTATTATTGATCCTCCTTATAATTTGGATAAGGATTTTCACGGGCAGAAGTTTGCATCCATGAAGTCTGACGCATACGAGGATTATCTTAGGAGCTGGTTCTATAAGGTCTGCGACAAGCTAAAGAGCAACGGTTCTCTTTATATGTGCGGAGATTGGAAATGCACATCTTCGATGCAGCGTGTCATTGAAGAGCGGCTTACCGTAATCAACCGCATTACGTGGCAAAGGGAAAAGGGGCGCGGAGCGAAATCCAACTGGAAGAACGGAATGGAGGATATATGGTTTGCCGTGAAGGATTCTAAGGATTATTACTTTGACGTGGAGTCGGTAAAGATGAAGCGTAAGGTGATAGCACCTTATAAAATAGACGGTAAACCGAAGGATTGGGATGAGACGGAGTCGGGGAATTTCAGAATAACCTACCCGTCTAATTTCTGGGATGACATTAGTATTCCTTTCTGGTCGATGCCGGAAAACACCGACCATCCCACTCAAAAACCCGAGAAGCTTTATGCCAAGCTCGTGCTTGCATCGTCTAAGCCGGGCGGCAGGATATTCGACCCATTCTTAGGCAGCGGTACTGCCGCTGTCGTGGCCCGCAAGTTGGGGCGGTCTTATTGCGGGATTGAAATCAATAGGGAATATTGCCTGTGGGCAGCCAAGAGGGTAGTCAATGCTCTTTCTGACAAGAATATCCAGGGATATGCAGATGGTGTGTTTTGGGAAAGAAACTCGCTGGGTGAGCAGAAGAAGCAAACGGCAAAGGCTGGTTCTCGAAAGAAAGGCGATGCCCCTATGCTTTTTGAATGAAATGTCAAACCTAAATTAATCAAAATGTATTATGAATAACAATTGTAAAGACTTCGTGCAATATATAACTACACTTGCGCCGAAGCACAATAAGCAAAATGTGATAGATGATGTAGTTCTGAGATACAAATTAATAAAAGACAGGAAGGTGTATCATAATGATAACTTCGCTGTACGTTTTAGTTATTCAAAATCATCGTCAGAATCTTTCAGTAATACGATTCTGTCTTTGTCTAAGTTGGAGAAGTATGACAAAATCCCTTTCTTTGTAGTCCTTGTCAGGCGAAATGCGGATAATCTGATACTTTTGGCAAATACGACATTCCTGAAAAAAATAAGTCATAGCTCACAGGACCTTAGCATGACAAATATAAGGGGAAGTTTTAACGGCTCAGACATAATGCGCAAATATGGCGATTGGTCAAATACTCATGATAACTTTGACTTCCTGTTTGCGTTGCATCAGGGATTTGATTGGGAAGATAATTTGTCGCGATTGGTGGATAATTCGTCTAAAATAAAGCCCGTTAACCAGAAATTTTCTCCTTCGGATGAACAAAGGGCTAATATTTTTGAGTCTATAAACAAATCAATACAGTTTGTTGAGTCGGAGAGTTACTCAACACTTGAAAGCGACTTGAATGAAAGATGCAATAAAGTGAAAAATGAAATACTCGTTGCCTCACACATCGAGAATGTTAATATTCGTGGCCGCCTTATAGAGAGCCTTATTACTTCAGATGATGCGGAAAGGGAAGAAATAATAAAGGAACTCAAAGGTTTGGAGACGGCATTGCCTTCTTATGACACAAAGAACGGGCTTGGAGATTATCATAGGGAATTTGATAATGGAGATACTTATACCGATATAAAAACTAAGGTTGTTTATCTCAATTCTAATCCTAAGGCATATAACGTAGATAAATTCCTAAGGCAGATGTCTGATTCAAAGAGTGTCTTCTTGTTTTTCTTTATAGGTGTGGATGAAAAATCTATATTCAGGACATTGCTTTGTTCGGTATATCATGAGAAATTATTAGATAATACAATTCTGCAATACCATTGGGCAGGCAGAAATTCGCGTGGTGCAGCTCAACTTAATGGTACGGCTATTGATGAGATGTTGAAAGCCCCTGATTTTAAGAATAATATAGTTGTGGATAAGGCCACTGCATTTTTGGAGGGGCTATTAAGTAGATAGGCTCATGCGTGATTAGCTTTTTCTCTCTATATTATACTATGAACATGGTATCTATACAGAATTCTTTGAAGACGGTAATTTGTGTATACAAGTTGAATATAGCAATGTATCCTGGTGAAACCATATCAGGGTACATTAATATTGAGCGTAAGAAAGGAGTATCTATGACTATCAATGTTGCCATAAATGGTGCTATCTATACTTTCCCTTGGGATATAAATCATTAATTATTACTAATATGAATAACTTAAATAACTATTCTCAAGCTGTAAAAATTATTAAGGAAGCGATATTGCGTAGTCAGTATCGTGCAACATCTGCGGCTAATAAAGAGCAACTATCATTGTATTACGGTATAGGTTGCTATGTTTCTAAAAACTCTCGTGAGGGCTTTTGGGGCAAAGGGGCAATAGAAGCAATCAGTCAGCAACTACAAAAGGAGTTGCCCGGACTTCGTGGATTCTCTACAGCCAATATCAAATTTATGCGCCAGTTTTATGAGACTTGGTGCGAGGATTTGAAATAGCTAGCTATGGTTAGCGGAATAGGTGATGACAAATCGCTAACTGCGGTTAGCGAAATTGATACTCAATTATTGCTCCCTTGCGAAAGCCCTCAGAAAGAGGACTTTGACATTACCTCATTTTTAGGCTTAGGATTTACGCATCATATGATTATAGTTCGTAAGACCAATTCTCTTGCAGAACGTCTGTTCTACATTCGTCAAAGCCTTACGAATAAGTGGAGTAAAGAGGTATTATCTGCAAGAATTGAAGATGATTTGTTTAATCATCAGGGCGAGATAGCTAACAACTTCATTCAAAAGATACCTGATGCAAGACAATCATTGAAAGCAATAGGAATGTTCAAAGATGAATACCTTTTGGACTTTATCAATGTGGAAGAACTTGGAGAGCGTGATAAAGAGGATATTGATGAACGGGTTATCGAACAGGAAATCATACACAACATTAAGAAATTCATTCTTACATTTGGTCGAGACTTTGCATTTGTAGGTAATCAGTACAAATTAGAGGTTTGCGGAGTGGAGCATTTCCCCGATTTGATTTTCTTTAACCGAGAACTGAACGCATTGGTTGTAATAGAGTTAAAGAAAGGTGCGTTCAAATCTTCTTATTTGGGGCAATTATGCACTTATCTTCGTTTGGTAGATGACCAAATGCGTAAGCCACATGAGAATCCATCAATCGGCATAGTGCTATGTAAGAGTGCTGACAAAAAGTATGTGGAGTATGTAATCCAAGACTACGACAAGCCATTAGGCGTTGCGACATACAAGACTTCTGATGAAATGCCAGAGAAATTAAAACAAGCATTACCCGATATTGAAGAATTAAAGAAACTTCTATAATTGAAATGCAGACGAAAATAAAATTATCATTATTCTCTTTCGTCTGCGATTCTTTTTGCACCCTTGTTTTGTCAAGAGTTACCACATTGTGGCAAAACAATGAAGAACTCTGAAATAAAAACGGTTGCTATCTCGTTACCCAATTTTCAAGCAATCCGAATAACCGTTTAATTCTAAGATAATTGCAAATTCTGCGACTTTTTAATAAAAAAGTCAGACGTGAATTAATCGATTATATTTGTAGTCATCTCAGAGTTTTTGTGCGTGATAATCACGATTTTGCGAATTTATTTCTACCTTTGCAGATGATAGGCTTCACCTCAGCAATTTAGAACGAGTTCTATTGCGTTCGGTTTGCGCTATCATTGCAGATGATATTATATATTATAAGGAATAAATAATTAATAAAATAATACAGACTATGGATAATCTGAAAAAAGTATTTGCAGGCAAACTGCTCGACATCAAGGCTGTGAAACTGCAGCCAAGCGACCCGTTCACATGGGCTTCGGGATGGAAATCACCGATTTATTGCGACAACCGCAAGGTAAACTCTTACCCGGCTGTGCGCTCGTTTGTAAAGCTCGAACTCGTGCACGCCATACTCGAACACTTCCCCGAGGCTGAGGCTGTGGCCGGAGTGGCTACCGGCGCAATCTCGCAGGGCGCGCTCGTTGCTGATGCGTTGAATTTGCCTTTCGCTTATGTGCGTCCGAAACCGAAGGATCACGGTATGGGAAATCAGATTGAGGGTGAGCTGGCGGCTGGCACAAAGGTTGTCGTTGTCGAGGATCTTATATCTACGGGCGGCAGTTCGCTGAAGGCTGTCGAGGCTCTGCGCAAGGCCGGCATCGAGGTTGTCGGTATGGTGGCAAGTCATACATACGGATTCCCCGTGGCTGAAAAGGCTTTTGCCGATGCGGACGTGAAGCTCGTTACGCTGACCGATTACGAGCATATCATAGCTCAGGCGGTAGAGACGGGATATGTCTCGGAATCTGATGTGGCTGTGTTGAAAGAGTGGCGCGCCAACCCTTCGGAATGGGGAAAGTAGGTTTTTAATTACGAATTTGGAGTTACGAATTACGAATTAAGGTAATTACGAGTTATGAATTTTGAGTTGTGAATTATGAATTGTTAATTTTGAAATTCGTAATTACTTTAACTCGTAACTCAAAACTCGTAATTCGTAACTCAAAAACTCGTAACTCAAAATTAAGATTATGGCAAAATTTGAAAGTAGCATAAAGCAAATACCATATCCTCAGCAGGCTGTCTATAATATGCTGAGCGACCTTACGAATATTGAGCGCGTGAAGGACCGTGTGCCGGAGGACAAATTGAAGGATTTGTCGTTCGATAAGGACAGTATTTCCATTAGTGTGCCGCCGGTGGGTGCGGTGTCTATGCGCATCATCGAACGCGAGGAACCGAAGACCATCAAATTCGAGTCAGCGAATTCCCCGATGCCGTTTAACTTCTGGATACAGCTCTTGCCTGTCAATGAGACAGAGTCGAAGATGAGGCTCACCATCAAGGCAGACATCCCGTTCATGCTGAAAGGTATGGTGACGAAACCGTTGCAGGAGGGCATAGAGAAGATTGCCGAGGCTCTCGCGATGATACCGTACGGGGAATAAAGCCCCCCTCTAATCCCCCCAAGGGGGGAAGAACCAACTGGATAAAACAGCCTGCACCCTGCCCCTCTCCAAAAGAGTGGGAAGTAATTACCCAAGTTCACCATAGAGAATACATCCGAAAGGAGTAATCACTCCCCTCTCTTTTGGAGAGGGGCAGGGGGTGAGGCTTTCTAAAATAAAGAATTATGGCAAACAAACTTTGGGAAAAGAACTTTGAAGTAAATAAGGAGATAGAACGCTTCACCGTTGGCCGCGACCGTGAGATGGACCTATATCTCGCTAAATATGACGTGCTGGGCAGTATGGCTCACATCACGATGCTACAGTCTATCGGACTCCTCGAGGCCGACGAGCTGGCGCAACTGCTCGCCGAACTGAAGAATATCTACGCCGAGGCCGAAAGCGGTAATTTCGTGATTGAGGATGGGGTAGAGGACGTTCATTCGCAGGTGGAGATGCTGCTGACGCGCAAGCTGGGCGACATGGGTAAGAAAATCCATTCAGGCCGTTCGCGCAACGACCAGGTGCTGGTAGACCTGAAGCTCTTCACACGCGACGAGCTGCGCCATATCGCCGATGAGGTGAAGTCGCTCTTTGACGAACTTATAGCCAAGAGCAACCAGTATAAGGACGTTCTTATGCCGGGATATACGCATCTGCAGATAGCCATGCCGTCCTCGTTCGGACTTTGGTTCGGCGCATACGCGGAGTCGCTGGCCGACGATATGCTCTTCCTGCAGGCGGCTTACAAGATGACCAACCGTAATCCGCTCGGTTCCGCCGCAGGCTACGGCTCGTCATTCCCGCTCAACCGTCAGATGACAACCGACCTGTTGGGCTTCGATACAATGAACTATAACGTGGTATATGCGCAGATGGGACGTGGAAAGATGGAGCGTAACGTGGCCTTCGCGCTCGCTTCTGTGGCAGGAACGCTTGCAAAGATGGCGTTCGACGCTTGTATGTTCAACTCACAGAACTTCTCGTTCGTGAAGTTGCCGAAGGAGTGCACCACAGGAAGTTCAATCATGCCGCACAAGAAAAATCCCGATGTCTTCGAGCTTATACGTGCCAAGAGCAACAAGATACAGTCGCTTCCGCAGCAGGTGATGCTCATTATGAACAACCTGCCGTGTGGCTATTTCCGAGACTTGCAGATAATAAAAGAGGTATTCCTCCCTGCGTTCGGCGAACTGAAGGACTGCCTTCAGATGGCGGCGTACATCATTAACAAGATGGAGGTGAACGAGCATATCCTCGACAATCCTATCTACGACCCGATGTTCTCCGTGGAGGAGGTAAACAATCTCGCCGCTGCCGGAATGCCGTTCCGCGACGCTTACAAAAAGGTAGGCTTGGAAATCGAGGCCGGTACGTTCCGCGCCGATAAGAACATACACCACACCCACGAAGGCTCTATCGGCAACCTGTGCAACGACCGCATCGCCGCGCTCATGGAAAATACGCTCGATGGTTTCGGCTTCGACCGTATGGACGAGGCTGTAAATTCACTATTGGGAAGATAGTTATATATCGGCAAGAACAAAAAACGGTGGTTGTCACGATAAAGACAACCACCGTTTTTGAATGACAATTAATGGAGATATCTGAGATATTTCTTATAAAGTGTAACAAGTTTGTCCCAATTTGTACTTGAAAATTCCACAGTAGAAGATAAGAACAGCCCCTTTTCATTAAAAATTTGCAGATATATAGCCATAAGGGTAAATGGTTTATCATCTCTATCAATGCATAGTTGACACATTTGAAATATCATAGACTGTCCATGTGAGTAGTTTTCTTTTAAAGCATACAGGTTACGGATTCTAAATGTTTTTTTAGATTCTTCGGGTACTAAAGCATACAAACTCGTGGATGTAAATCCTCTACATACTATCTCTTTGCCGTTTGATGGAAAATATTGTATAAGAAACACTGGTTCTGAACCATAATCAATTGATATTATCAACTTCCCGTTTTTATAACTTGATGCTGGAATCATTAGAATTTTCAAATAAGGAGAAATTTATGTTGTTAAGTTCTACCTTTTGTGCTTTTAAAATGCAACTCATAAATAGACAACATAGAAGTAAGATTAATTTTTTTCTTCATTTTATAGTCGTTTAATAGAATATACGTTCTCCTTTCTGCTTGCATTGGCGTATGGAGCTATTGATGACATAAAATCACCCGAGTGGACGTTCCGATTGCGTCATCTTCAAATGGGTTTCAAATTTATCAGATTTAACAGTGAAGACAAACGTCCGTAAACGTCCTTTTCCACGATGTAACGCCCCACAATCCCTTCCGAGCTAACTGGGTATAGGCAAGGATAGAAAATATTTTTTATTCATGCAAATAAAAATATGAATATAAGTTTATAATTGTGTTATTTGGGCGATAGTTGTAGTTTGCAGTTGGGGAATTCTTGATAATTAAATTGAAAAAACGCAATGCGAATAATGTTCAAGAGTCTCGATTAATTGCATAGGTAATTGCAAATCTTTAACTAATTGTCGTTGTTTGGGGTATTTTTGACTTCCATGTAAGATAAAAATAATCTTTGAAAAATCTTTACAACTATCCCCTCTAAAACTCGCGTATTTTCAATCAAACTCTCT